>DATHUB010000271.1:0-3820 GCA_035462695.1 Coriobacteriia bacterium
ATGCGCGACTGAGTCAGCCAGCCGGTGGGGGACATCATTCCGAATCCTGGGACCGCGGTCAGGTTCTCGACCTTGTCCGGAGGAGTAACGTCGACTCCGTACGCGTACGTGCCCGAGGCGCATTCGGTTGTGTCTTTTGCGTAGTAGTGGACGAAGGTCTGGAAAGGTCCTTCGTAGCTCCACTTCGGGACTACGGGCGCAACCCAGGGTGCATACGGAAACTCGAACCAGCGGCTGAAGAGGTCGCCTGGCTGTGCGTTGTTGACTTCGCTGGGGATGTCGATGAACAGCTTCCAGTTGTCTTTGTCGGAGATGGGGGCCATGTAGGCATCCGGCCAAAGACCAGCGTTGATGGTCGCGTCCAGCGAACCGGGACGGGTCGTGTAGTAGAAGCCGCCAACTATCGCCGGCTCCTTCACCGGGAATCCATCTTCGTCTTCGCCCGCCTCGGGCTGCGGGATGGTCAGGTTGAACTCAGGCAGCGGATCGTTGCCCCAGCCCTCACGCCACACCGCGCCGTAGCTGCCCACATCGCCCGGGTTCGTCGGCGACGACACCCATTCCTCGGGCATCTTGTAGATCGACGCCAGAGCGCCAGCCGGGACCGACAGCATGAGCATGCTGGCGACAAGCGTCAGAGCGAGTGCACGTCGTGCTGCTTCAGCTACTAGTGTGATCGTCCGAGTTCGGACTCTGCTACGCATGATGCCCCCTTCAAAGACAACAGTCCTTATGCAGTATCGGCATAAGGGCCTCACGTCCTGAGGGGTGTTGCGCATGCAATCCGGCTGCGCACCGCGTTGCGGTGAAGCGGCCGCGAGCGCGAAGTGTCAGGCGTACCGCATTGACTGACGGTGAGCCGAGAGCTTCGCTAGTCTACTTCCATTGGAAGGAGCCGCAGGAGGCCGGCTCGCGCTGATCCTTGTTGGGGCAGGTGTCCACATAGACGCAGTCCTCGCACGTCATGTCGTCAACTGCGTCCCCTGAGGGCTGATAGCCGGGCGGCAGGTCCACTGCGGCTGCATGAGGTTCAGGCTGAACTTCGGGAGCATCGTCGGCGGGCTCGTCAATCTGACCAGCCGCGACCTCTGGGTCGGACTCAGTTGCGATCTCATGGCGCGACACAGACTCGTCATGCTCGGAGTCCGGATCGGCCACTGCGGCCTCTGCCGATGACTCGGCGGTTTCCGCCTCGACGACCTGTTCGAGATCGAGAACGAAGTCAGAAACCACCTCTGGCTCGGCCGCCGCATCTACGCCGTGAACCTCCGGCGCCGCAACGGTGTCATCGGGCTGGTCGGAAGCGCCAGGCATGGCGGTTGCCAGAACCGGCTCGTCGTCGGAACCCGGTTCGGGCTCTTGCTCGGGCTCTTGCTCGGGCTCTTGCTTCGGCTCAGGTTTCGGCGCGGGCTCTGCCTCGATCTCCGACTCCTGATCGGCGGAAGGCGCCTTCTCGGCATCCGGCGAGCCGGCCGCCCACGGCCAGGTCGGCTCGATGATCAGAGGCATCGGCGGGAGCTCGGTAGGCTCCTCCACCGGGAGCGCTTCATCCGCCGCATCTCGGCTCTCAAGCTCGTCCTCGGTCACTCCCCCGTCGTCGGCAGCAGCTGCCATTACCTCGTCCGCAGCGACTTCCTCGATGACCGGTGAGTCGTCTTCGTCGGATACGTTCTCCTCGACCTCGTACTCCAAGTCGGAGAGCAGCTCATCGATTGCGAGCTCCGGCGAGGGCTCGACCGAAACGAGGGTCGCCTCAGCTGCTTCTTCCGCAGCACTCTGATCGGCCGCCTCCATATCCGCGGCTGCGCGGACGAGCGCGTCACTCAGAGAGACCTGTTCCTCCATCGCAGACTGAACGACCGCTTCGGCCCAGTTCGGCTCGACCGGGGTGACAGCGATCGGTTCGATGACCACTGGCTCAGGAGCCTCTACGACGACCTCCTCGGTGGCGTCGAAATCGGCGAGTCCGCTCGGGGCGGCGAGTTCCGCTTCGTCTTGGGATGGCACGGGGCGAACGAGCAGTACCGGAGTGGCGTTGTCGAGGTCAACGACGAAGACCTCGTCATCCCAGTCGCTGAACTGTGGACCCGACGTGATTTCGGAGAGCCGGGCGAGGGCGTCCTTACGACTGTCAACCGGCTCGGCAGACAGCAGCTTCAGGACTCCGTCGGGTCCCTTCCCCAGTAGGAAGAACGACATCTCACACCTTTGTGTCGGCATCTATGCACGCGAATGAGGGACGCCCCTCACGCACATCCTAGGTTTGGTATCGGAGCAGAGCAACAGCGGACTTGAGCCATAACCCTGCGGTCAGTGTGATTGAGCGCACTCATTTCGGAGACTCTTGAGCCGATCGAGGTTCACGATGTCCTTGTGGGGCTTCTCTCCCGGCATCTCCACGACGCACGGAACGCCGATCAGTTCGGGCGCACAGACCATAGCCGAGAAGCCCTCGTTTCCGATGAATCCATCGCCAATCCACGCATGGCGGTCGCGTCGAGAGCCGCGAGCGAACATGCAGTCGTTGGCGTGGATGAGCCCAAGTCGTTGGAGCCCCACAGTGGAGTCGATCTCGTGCAGCACCCCTCGCCAGCCCTCCGCGGAATCCAGAGGCATCCCGTAAGCGAAGGCATGGCACGTGTCGAGGCATATCCCGAGCTGCGTGCTTGGCATGCCGCAGCAGGTGACGACGCTCGCAAGCTGTGAGAACGTGCACCCGAACGTGGAGCCTCCCCCCGCCGTGTTCTCGAGGAGCAATCGCGTGTTTGCTGCGACATCACCGGCCAGCACATACGCGGCCCTGATCACCGCCGCAGCGCGCATTGCTGCGGCCGACTCGTCGCCGGCCGGATCGGTTCCGACATGGGTCACGACTCCATCCACGCCGAGAAGGCCAGCCCGTGTGAGCTCGTCTGCCAGGGCCAAGACAGTCTTCTCAAGTAGCAGCTCGTCGACGGTCGACAGGTTGAGAAGGTACGCGGTGTGCGTGAAAGCTGGGCCGAGGTTCATCCGCTCCCGTTGCTCGGCGAAAGCGAGGGACGCCGCCGGATTGATGGCGGGCCCCTTCCATTGCCGAGGACTCTTGGCGAAGAACTGGATGCACTCGGCACCGACCGAAGCTCCGTACTCGAGCCCGTTCTGATAACCACCGGCGACTGAGACGTGCGCTCCGATGAGCAATTGGGTTCCTCGTGTGGGGCTCTTGAATGGGTGCGCCTATTGTACCTGCCGATTCCCGATCTCCCGTGTGCGCGACAGGGTCGGACGGTACACTCGGAGCATGTCCGAAGAGCCGCTACATCCCTGCGAGAACGAGCCCTGGAAGGGTCGGGCCATCCTGCACGTCGACCTCGACGCGTTCTTCGCCGCCGTGGAGCAGCTCGACCATCCGGAGTGGCGCGGCAAGCCCGTCATCGTGGGTGGCGATCCTGGGCGCCGAGGGGTGGTCTCGACCGCCAGCTACGAAGCGAGGCGGTTCGGCGTCAGAAGCGCCATGCCCTCCGCGCGAGCCGCAATCCTGTGTCCCGACGCAATATGGGTGCACGGCACCTTCGCGCGCTACAGAGAGATGTCTGCGCAGGTGTTCGACATCTTCCGTACCGAGAGCCCTCACGTTCAGCCGCTCTCGATCGACGAGGCCTTCCTCGACGTGACACCGGGCGAGCGCTCCGCCGAGCATCCCGTTGCGATCGCAAGGCGCATCCGCCGACGTGTCGCGGAGCTGGGCATCACCGCATCCGTCGGCGTCGCCGCGACCAAAACGACCGCAAAGATCGCGTCCGACCACGACAAGCCTGACGGGCTAACCGTCGTGTGCCCC
>DATHUB010000272.1:0-2973 GCA_035462695.1 Coriobacteriia bacterium
CGCGATGCGGATGACGCTCATCGCGCTTCCGTTCGCGGTCTACCTGCACACCACGACGGCGTTCGTGCTCGTGATGAACAAGTCCCGCGAGCTGTGGAACACCGCCATGCTCGTGCCGATCTTCCTGACCTCGGCGACTGCGTCGGGCATTGCGCTTCTGATGATCTGCGCCTACATCCTGCAGCACTTCAACATCCTGAAGTTCAAGTCGAGCATGTTCCGCAGTCTCGCGACGCTGCTTGGGACCGTCATCATCATCGACCTGTTCCTGCTGGTCGTGGAGATGCTCGTGGTCTACTGGCCCACGTCGGCCAAACCCGGCCACACGATCCGCTTCGACGAGTTCCTCACCGGCGGTTACTCATGGGCGTTCCTGCCCGTGCTGCTCTTGGGCATCACGGCGTTCACGCTGCTCGCCCGAACCAAGACGCGGCATCTGCCCGCCGTTCAGCTCACCGCCGCGGCGATGTACGTGGTCGCCATCTTCCTCAAGCGCTACGTGCTCATGTCGATGGGCTTCGCGATCAACCCGCTCGGCACCTACACCCCGCCGTACTTCCCGAGCCTGGTCGAGACGCTCATCGCGATCATGCTGCTCTCGCTTGGACTGCTGATCATGACCATCGGCGCGAAGGTTCTGCCGCTAGCGGTGCCCGAGAACGAGTACGAGCACGAGACCATCCATGTCGAGCCGGCTGCCGAGCCGGTCCTCGAGGCCGGGTGAGCCGTCCTTGACCCCCAGAATGCCCAAAGCCTGGCCCGGGTCGCGAAAGACCCGAGTGATCGGGATCGTGATCGGCGCCGTCGTTGTGGCGATGCTGGCAATTGCCGCACCGCTGGTAGCGACCTCCTCGGCGGACTTCTTCTCTCGGTATCACCTGCTCAACCGCCGCTACGTGAACCTGGAGAGCTCGGCTCACGAGGGCATCGGGTGCCGTGCGTGCCACGAGACGAGCCCGCTCGCTAACGGGGCACAGCTCACCGCTGACTTCTACGTGAGCTTCTTCAAGCGCGAGCAGGTGCCGACCTACTTCAAGTTCAAGCCGCCGACGAACGACGCGTGCGTGAAGTGCCACGAGGACGACTGGTCCGACAACGCCAAGCGGACCGAGACCATCCCGCACCCCGCGCACGCGAGGGTCTCGGACGAGACGCGCGAGTGCGTGAAGTGCCACAAATGGACCGCGCATCTCGAGCGCTACATGGTGAAGCACAAGACAATGCCGTTCTCCGGCGTCTGCGTCGCGTACGGCTGCCACGTAGGCACCAAGCAGACCGACGAGTGCTTCACCTGCCACCACGTCCTGCAGGACACTGCCGCTCAGTGGAAGGTCGCGCACCCCAAAATCGTGAAGGCGAGCGGTCAGAACGGCTGCCTCGAGTCGTGTCACGAAGTGGACCAGTGCCAGTCGTGTCACACCACCGGCAAGACGCCCGAGTTCACGGGACTTCCGGTCGAGGTCACCATGGGCGAGATCGAGACGCTCCACGTCAAGCCGGATTGGACTCAGAAGTACCACGGCGACCTCGCCATCAAGGACCGCGACAAGTGCATGCTCTGCCACCAGACCCAGGGCGAGTGCCAGGAGTGCCACCGCTTCCGGCCGGCGTTCCACGGCAAGCCGCTCACCTGGATCGGACGTCACGGCAAGTCGACTGAAGATGTGAAGGACCCGCGCTGCATCGAATGCCACAAGCAGTCGTTCTGCGATGAGTGCCACGACCAGTTCAAGGAGATGGGCTAGGTGGCGCCCAAGTTCAAGGTGGACCGCAAGCGTCTCCTCCTGTTCGGCGCGATCGCGCTTGCGCTCGTTGTGATCGTCATTCTCACGCTGCCGGTCGTCTCGACGCTCCATCCCGACTACTACCGCCGTTACCCCGGGCTCTCCGAGCGCATGGACCACTGGGCGGTCTCGACGCACTCGCGAATCAGCTGTGTCGACTGCCACATGGAGCCCGGTGTGCGCGGCTTCATCTCGTACGGCGCCCGCTCGTTCCCAGCCTTCTACTCGCAGCTCTTCAACGGCGCCTCGTCGACGAACCTTCTCGGCGCGCCGAGCACTGAGGCCTGCATGAAGTGCCACACGACGTACCGCACCGTTGCGCCTAGCGGCGACCTGCTGATCCCGCACAAGGCGCACGTCAGCGTGCTGAAGATGAACTGCGCCGACTGCCACAAGGACCTCGTGCACTCCGAGAACCGCCGCGGCTTCAACCGGCCGGAGATGGAAGGCTGTCTCGAGCAGTGCCACGACGGCGACACCGCGTCGAACGAGTGCATCGACTGCCACACCAGCAAGGCCACGCCAGCGAGCCATGAGGCGAAGGACTGGATGCAGGTGCACGGCGCGATGTCCGAGAAGGTCGACTGTGCCGAGTGCCACGACTGGACACCCGACTACTGCTCCGACTGCCACAAGAAGCGCCCGGCCTCGCACGCGGGCAACTGGAAGAAGGGGCACGCGCCTCACGCGAAGATCCGCGGTGATGGTTGCCTGGTCTGCCACGAAGAGAAGTTCTGCAAGGAGTGCCACTGATGGCGGGCCGTACGCCCGAGGCGAAGCGTCGGCTGATCATCGGTTCGGCGATCGCCCTGATCGCGGTGTTGCTGGTCGTGGTGCTTCCCGGCTACATCGCCTCACGCCCGGCCTTCTTCGAGCGGTATCCGACTCTCGCCGAGAAGTACGAGCCGTGGTCGACCTCCACTCATGTCAGCGCCGGTTGCGAAGGGTGCCACGTGCAGCCGGGCGCGCTCACGCAGACCGCGTATCGCGCCGGGATGGTGGGCCAGTTCTACCTCTCACTCGTCTCGCGCTCCAGCGCCCCCAGGGTCTTCACCAAGCCCACCAATGAGGCCTGCCTCTCGTGCCACTACGATCTTCGCAGCGTCTCGCCCAAGGGCGACCTGCTGATTCCGCACAAGGCGCACGTGAATATCCTTAAGATGAAGTGCGTGGACTGCCACAACTTCCT
>DATHUB010000273.1:0-5064 GCA_035462695.1 Coriobacteriia bacterium
GTTCGCTTGAAAGGCCTGCTAGGCCTCGAGCGGTCGCACGTGCACCTTGCGCTTCAGACCGCGAGTGAACTCGACGGTTCCGGGGCACATGGCGAACAGCGTGTCATCGCCACCGCGACCGACGTTGTCGCCGGGGTGGAAATGGGTTCCGCGCTGGCGGACGATGATTGTGCCGGCATTCACCGTTTCGCCCGCGAAACGCTTGACACCCAGTCGCTTTGACCGGGAATCGCGGCCGTTCTTGGTGGAGCCGAGACCTTTCTTATGAGCCATCTCGAGTCCCTGCCTTACTCGTTCTCGGCGGTCTCGGACGCCTCAACAGGCGCCGTGACCGGCTCGTAGACCTTGTCCGCGGCCTTCTTACGCGGAGCGGCCTTCTTCTTCGGGGCCGCAGCCGCAACATCCGTGATACGGACGCGCGTAAGGTTCTGGCGGTGACCCTTCAAACGCTTGTAGCCCTTGCGCTTCTTGAACTTGAAGATTATTGCCTTCTCGCCCTTGAAATGCTCGAGCACCTCGGCGGTCACGGACGCGGACGCCAGAGCGTCAGCATCTACCGTGATCTCACCTTCGTCAGCAAGGAAGATAACGTTGAAGTTGACCGACTCGCCGACGGGGGCGTCGAGCTTCTCGACTACCACCTCGTCGCCTGCGGCGACCTTCAGCTGCTTCCCACCGGTAGCAACGACTGCGTACATCAACAGACCTTTCGAATCGCTTGATTGCGCGAGGAGATATGCTAACAGCCACGCGAGGGTGCGTCAACGCAGGGAGAGCAATAACACGCGGCCGGGCGTGTCGGGCCGCTATCGCCCGAATGGCCTTCGCGCGAACAGGCCGGTCCGGCCCTCGATGAGGATCCTCACCTCAGTCGGAGCAGCATCTTTGTCGGGCACTATCGTAACCTGCCGACCGGTCTCGGCACGCAAGGAAGCGGCCACATTCAGACCCGGCTCGGTGATGAGCTCAAAAGTCTCCGGATTGAGTCCGAAGAGATACGCGTCGTTCTTACCGGTGCGCAGAATCTCGCGCATCCGACGCTCGACTGAGATGCGTCTCGTCTGGCGAGAAACGACACGGCCCTCACCATCGCAAGACGTGCACGGTTCGGTGAGGACTCCGTAGAGTCCCTCTGTCACGTTCTTGCGTGTGATCTCGACGAGGCCCAGGCGGGAGATATCGCTCATGCGAGTCTTTGTCCGGTCTCGCTCGAGCGCCGCCTGCATGCGGGCCTGAAGTGCCTGCTTGCTGGCAGACTCCTCCATGTCGATGAAGTCGATGATGATGATCCCGCCGATGTCACGCAGCCTCAGTTGGCGGACAACCTCGTCTGCCGCCTCGAGATTGGTCTTCAGAATCGTGTCTTCGAGGTTCTTGCGGCCTACGAACTTGCCTGTGTTCACGTCGATTGCCGTGAGCGCCTCGGTCTTGTCGATCGTGAGGTGTCCACCGCTAGGCAGCGGCACGACCCTTCTGAGCGCCGAGTCGATCGTGTCTTGAAGCTGGTACTCCTCGAAGAGCGGCGTGCGGTCCTTGTACAGCTGAACCCGTCGCACGAGCTGCGGAGAGGTCTTCTTGAGGAAGGAGATCACTTTGTCGTAGGTCGGCTTGTCGTCGATCATCAGGCGCCGGAAATCGTCCGAGAAGACGTCGCGCACGAACCGCAGGGCCAGGTCCATCTCCGTGTAGATGACCTCAGGTGCCAGTGCCTCAGTCGTCAGGTGGTTCACGCGCTTCCAAAGCCGAAGCAGGAAGTCCAAGTCGCTGACGAGGTCTCGCTCTGAGACTCCCTGTGCGACCGTCCGCACGATGACACCCATCTTCTCGGGCATGTGACGCTCGACGATGTCATGAAGGCGGTCGCGCTCATCATCGGGCAGCTTCTTAGAAACGCCGACGAACTCCGAGAACGGCATGAGAACGAGAAAACGGCCCGGCAGGGTGACCTCGGTGGTTACCCGCGCGCCCTTGGTGCCCATAGGGTCCTTTACGACCTGCACCATGACCTGTTGTCCGGGCTTCAGAAGCTGCGAGATCTCGCGCTTCGGAAGGTTCTCCATGCCTTCAGGGCTGACGACCTCGTCCACGTAGAGAAAGGCGTTCTTCTCGAGCCCGATGTCGACGAATGCTGCCTGCATGCCAGGCAGAACGTCCGAGACCTTGCCCCAGTAGACGTTGCCCGCGACGCTCCGTTTCGGTCGCTCGATATACAGTTCTACGAGTTCCGCATCCTCCAAGAAGGCGACGCGCGTCTCGTTGTTGTCATGCGAGATCAGCATCTCGCGGGCCGTGTCGGCCAACGGTCCTCCCCGTTTCACACGGGACGCGACCAGACCCCCTCGTCGTCTTCAACGAACAGGTCGAGCCGCATCGTGCGCACGGCGGACGCTTCAAGGTCTTCTTCGGCGAGTGCTGCTCGTACAAGTGCCTCAGGGCGAAGGGAACCATGTGGCCCCATGCGGATGGAGAGCTCTATCGCCGCTCCTCCATCCCGATCCTCTACACGCCCGTCTTTCGGGACGCTGCGCGCGAGGTCGAAAACCTTCGTCTTGCCCTTCTTCTGCACTACTTCGAGCTGGCCACGCCGGAGTACCTTCTCAAGCCCCGCGTGCACTGCGGTCGAGTCGATCTCCCTTCCGTCAATCTCGATTCGATACTGTCCTATTGTCAACGCCGCCGTCAGCGATGGAGCTCGATCGGCGACGTATAGAACCTCCTGCGGCGCAAGGTCGGCTGCCGCTGACCTTCGCAGCATCTCAAGAGCCTCTTCAGCCTTAGTGTAGCGCGTCAGCCACACATCGGCGTACTCCCTTTGCCCAGCCGTACCGACAGGGAGTGCAGGACCGAAGGCTATCTTCATGTGGGGACTGAACCCTTGGGTGACAGCCACCGGCAGTCCCGAGCGCCTGATCATGCGCTCGGTGGCGCGCAGCACCTCGAGGTGTGAGAGCCACCGAAGACGACCGGCCTTCTCGTAGCAGACTCTGAGCCTGAACTCCCCGGTCACCGTCGCTCCCCTTGGGCCAGCACCACGTCGACTCCGAGGTCGCCGCAGACGTCGCAACCGGTGCAACCCGAGAAGCTACAGTCGGGAGTCGTCTGGCCGTCATAGGCCCGCTGCCTCTCTCGAAGCAGGTATCGGGTCGATACGCCCGCCGAGAGATGCGCCCACGGCAGCCCCTCGTCGGCCGAGCGCTCGCGGTTGGCGATGCCCGAAGGTTCGATGCCCACCTCGGAAAACGCCGCGAGCCAACGGCTCAAAGAGAAGCGTTCGGTCCAAGCGTCAAACCGGCATCCCGAACGCCATGCTGCCTCGATCACATCGGCGAGTCGCCGGTCTCCGCGCGCCATGACACCTTCGAGGAAGGAGACGTCGGCATCGTGCCACGAGAGATCTACGCCTTTACGTGGCATGTGCTCTCGCAACACTCCCTGACGGCGACGGACCTCATCGAGCGTGACCTGCGCGTCCCACTGGAACGGCGTCTGAGCCTTGGGCACGAAGGTGGAAACGCTGACGCCAACGCGAATGCCGCCGCGCTGAGCGGGCGGAGTGGCATCGCGCGCGACAGCCAGCACTCTCTGCACGAGGTTGCCGATGCCCACGAGGTCCTCGTCGGTCTCAGTGGGCAAACCGATCATGAAATAGAGCTTCACACGGCGCCAACCCGCCTCGAATGCGAGGCGAACCGTGTTCGTGAGATCTTCCTCGGTGACGTTCTTGTTGATCACGTCTCGAAGCCGTTGTGTTCCGGCTTCCGGAGCGAAGGTAAGTCCCGACTTCTTGCCGCTTCCGATCATGCGGGCCATGTCCACCGAGAATGCGTCCACGCGCAGCGACGGCAGCGACACTGACACGCCTGTGCCGGCCAGCCGCCTCGTCAATCGCCGCAGGATCTCTTCTAGTGCCGAGTGATCCGCGGTCGACAGCGACGTGAGCGAGACCTCGTCGTAACCCGTGCAGCTTAGCCCCGCGAGAGTTGCCTTCACAATCTCGTCGGGAGTCCGCTCCCGCACCGGTCGATAGACCATTCCCGCCTGACAGAAGCGGCAGCCGCGCGTGCAACCTCGCAGCACTTCAACCGTCATGCGATCGTGGACCACGTCCATGAATGGTACGACGGGGCACGTGGGCGTCTCGTGCGATGAAAGAGTAGCGAGTATCCGCTTCTCCACGACCGCGGGAGCGCCCCCGACCGGGACGACGCCCCGTCCGTCCGCAGCGGCGTCCGGTTCATACAAGGACGGCACGTACACGCCCGGGATAGCGGCGAGCCGCGACAAGGTTTCTGCGCGCGAATCTCCCTCTCGGCGCGAAGTACGATGCGCCTGCGCGATCTCTACGATCGCGTCCTCCCCCTCCCCGATCAGGATCGCGTCGAAGAAGGGCGCGACCGGCTCGGGGTTGAAGACACAGGGGCCCCCACCGACGACGAGGGGATGGCCCTCGCCCCTCTCGCTGGAGCGCAGCGGCACGCCAGCCAGATCGAGGGCCTCGAGAAAATTCTAGTAGGTTAGCTCGTACGGCAGCGTAATACCGATCAGGTCGAACTCGGCCACCGGCGAACACGACTCCAGTGAGAACAGGGGAACGGCGTGCTCGCGCATCAAGTCCGAGAGGTCCACCCAGGGGACGTAGGTACGCTCTGCCGAGCACCCCTCGATGCTGTTGATCCGCTCGTAGAGGATTCCGATTGCCTGATTGGCCTGACCGACCTCGTACGCGTCGGGATAGATCAGGACCGCACGGTAGTCGGCGTCATCGTGGACGGCGCCCCACTCGCGATCGATGTAGCGAGCCGGTCTCTCGACGTGCGCGAGCAACGGCTCGATGCGGGACCACAGATGGGTGCGAGTCACTGAGGGGTGGACTCCGTCACAGGTCGTACGCCTTCGGTCTCGGCGGAAGCCAGTGCCATGTCCGGCTCTGTCACTGCCTGCTCCTCGGCAACCCACGCATTCGCCTGAATCACCTCTCGGCGCCCACGGCGCCCACGCTGGGCAGCGGCGCTCATCGCCCTGTCCCGGGTCTCTCGGAGCTTGGCTGCCAGTCCCTTGATATCG
>DATHUB010000274.1:0-1524 GCA_035462695.1 Coriobacteriia bacterium
GACCACCCGGTCGGGACCAGTGTTCGACAGACCGCCCGGGTAGGTGATAAAGGTGGCCTTTGCGTTGGCAGTGCCCCGGATGCGCTCGTTCGTCTGTGGCCACTCGATGACTACGTCTTCGGTGAGCAAGTCGTCGAGCTGCTCGAAGTGACCGGTGTTGAGCACCTCGAGGAAGTGAAGCGCCAAATCTCTGTCACTGGTAGTGCGTGCCGGCGCGTTCATCGTGTGGCCCCCTCGGGTCGCTGCTCGGCGGCTTCGAGTATCCGCAGGTAGTCCGGGCTGACATATTCGTTGAGCGACTCGGCTTCCCGCCGAGAGAACACCCGCTGATGGAGCAGCCCCAGCGCAGTCTGGTGTGCCTCGAGCAGACCCGATAGCGCCACGTGCCTCACCGCCTCCGGAACGTCCTCGTCGGTCGCTGCCTGTTCGTACCCGCCGTGGCCCAAATAGGCCAGCACCAGCGCCTGCAGTTCTGAGGCGGGGAGCCACGTCGACATCTCGGGCAGCAGCCGGTCGAAGGCCGAGCGGCTCACCGGGCCGAACACGCCGTACTGTGACGCCACGAAGACGGCGAGGCGGTTCGCAGCGAGCTCGAAGTAGACGGCTCGTCCCGCGTCGCGCGCCTGCCGGTCGTGAGCGCGCTTCTGAATGTAGAGGCCGACGAGCAGCCAGCCGATGACACCGACGAGCGCTCCCGAGATGCCTATGACGAACTGAGTCACCAATACCGCCTCCTAGCATGTGGATACCCGAGCGGACGTACTTGAGGGGTATGCTCGGCATATGGATGCGGAAAGCTGGACCGCGCTTCTGTCCGCCGACCCCGTGCCGTGGATTCTCGCCTCCGACGAGCCCGGCGCTCGGTGGCTCGCGCTCACGGCGCTACTCGGGCGGCCGAACGATGACCCCGAGGTGGCCGAGGCACATGCCGCGGTGCTCGCCGATCCGCTTGTCGCCGATCTTCTCGGCAGGCTTGCTCCTTGGGATACCGAGATCCCACTCTCTGGTCACGACAGGCTCGAGTTCGCGCCCAACCTCATCGGCCTTCTCGCTGACATAGGTGTGACCGCCGAGGACGAGCCACGGATTGCGGACGTTCTGCGCTCGATGCTGGAGCACCAAGACGATGACGGGCGGTTCCTCGCGCTTGGCCGATGGCGCACGCTGGACGAGCCGGTCTGGGGCGCCTTGCCATGCGACTTCTTCGCGATAACCGAGACACTCACCCGCGCGGGACTAGCCGACGACCCTCGCGTGAAGCGCGCACTCGCGCGAATCGCGGGCGACCTCGCGGAAACCGCGCAGGGGCAAGGATGGCTGTGCGTGCCTGACCCGCGGATTCAGTTTCGCGGGCCGGGGCGCAAGACCGACATGTGTCCGCAGATCACCCTCGAGGCTCTCCGCGCCTTCTCGTACGTCGCCCCGGGGCGCAGGCCGCCAGAGGTGGTCGAGGCGGGGCGCGTTTCGCTGCGCGTCTGGCGGGAGAGGGGCGGAGCCAAGCCGTACATGTTCGGCCACGGCCGG
>DATHUB010000275.1:0-2527 GCA_035462695.1 Coriobacteriia bacterium
ACGTGAACACCTACGCGCATCTGGCGGAGCCGCAGGTAACGGGAGCAAGTGACCACCTGTCACCGCAGCAAGTCCACCAGACGGCGATCGAGGTGCTCGCGCCCCACTTCGGCCAGGCGATAGATGCCGACCTGAAAGAGCTCACCGAGCGCGAGGGATCCGCGCTGGCCAGCCACGATCCGAAAGAGATAGTCACCGCGGCCGCGACAGGCCGAGTGAAGACACTATTCTTCGATGACGGAGCGGGACCCTTCGGCCTCATCGATCGGGAGACGCTGCAAGTCACCCGTATGTGCTCCGGTTCGCCACGTTTCCTTCGGGAGACGTCAGATACCGAGCAGGTGGCGGCGAACGGCGACTGCGGATGGGACCTGGTCGATCTGGCGGCTGCGGAGACGGCTCTCCACGGTGGAGAGATCCGCGCGTTCACCGGCGAGGACGTTCCCGTCCATGGCGTCGCGGCCGTCTACCGCTACTAAGCCTCGGCGCGCTTGGTTCGCAAGCGATTCGACAACGAGTGGATGACCCCGGGGGCGACGCTCACCGCGATGATGCCGATGACGAGAAACTCGAGGTTCTCGGCGATGAAGGGAATGTTGCCGAAGAAGTAGCCGGCTCCCACGAATAGCGTCACCCACATGATTGCTCCCGTGATGTTGAAGATGCTGAAGCGCACCCGGTTCATGCCGCAGATGCCCGCCACGAAGGGGGCGAAGGTGCGCACGAACGGGAAGAACCGCGCGATCGAGATCGTCTTGCCGCCGTGCTTCTCGAAAAATGCGTCGGTCTGCGCGATGTGCTCCGGCTTGATCACTCGCGAGAAGCGCCCGGAGTCCAGGATCGAACGACCCCACCGCTTGCCGATCGTGTAGTTCACCGCGTCTCCGAGGATCGCGGCAGTCAGCAGGACCACGTAGAGGACCCAGATGTCGAGCGCATCGCTGACGGCTGCAACGGCACCAGCCGTGAACAGAAGCGAGTCACCCGGAAGAAATGGCGTGACTACCAGCCCTGTCTCCATAAAGATGATGAGAAAGAGCATGGCGTAGATCCATGCGCCATACATCACGACCCAGTCCTGGAGAACGACGTCGAGGTTCAGGAAGAGGTCGTAGAAGAAAGTGACGATGTCCATGGGCCTCCGTTCACGCCATCACGGCGCGGTTCATGTGCGACTGCAGACTCTAGCCTGATGGCTAACGCGAAAGCAAGCGAGCGAGAAGGCTCGTCAACCGCACGACACAGAGTACCCCGCTGGCTCAAGATGACGGGTTTTGTGGTGCTCTCCGCACTCGCAATCGCGGTAGGCGCTTTCCTCGCTTGGGCGCTCACTCCGCTCGGACCCGAACCGACGGCCCTGCGCGCGCTCGAGGGCTCGAGTGCTGTCTCCGTGGAGAAGACTTCCGGCGGCTACGAGTTCGTCCCTCGTTCGACCGAGCCGAGCGTCGGGCTCGTCATCTACCCGGGTGGACGGGTGGACGCGCGCTCGTACGCTCCCCTCGCGATGGAGATTGCCGAGAGAGGCTACCTCGTCGTCATCACGCCGATGCCGCTTTCGCTCGCCGTCTTCTCGCCGAATGCCGCTGCCAAGGTGATCGACGAGCATCCGGAGGTTCGTTCCTGGGCCGTGGGCGGCCATTCGCTTGGCGGAGCCATGGCCGCCCAGTATGTAGCGAGGAACGCAAGCTCGGTCGACGGCCTCGTGTTGCTCGCGGCGTATGCCCCCGATGGCGCGGACTTGAGCGAGAGCGACGTACAGGCGCTGGATCTCGTGGGGAGCCGGGACGGTGTACTCAACCAAGAGGTGCACGCGGAGGCAACGAGCCTCCTGCCCTCATCAACGCGCGCCGGCGTCATCGACGGGGGCAACCACGCCCAGTTCGGGGACTATGGCCCTCAGCCCGGGGACAACGAGGCCACCATCCCCGCGGCACGGCAGTGGCTCGAGACGGCCGACGAAGTCGATGAGCTGCTTTCCGCGGCCGCAGCCCACTAGTCGTCAGGGGACTCCCGCTCACCAGAACGGTTAGAGCAGGCGGGACCAGAGCCGAGCCAGAGCGTTGCCGAACCTGCGCGGCGCTCCGAAGCTGCGGTAGAACTCCGGCAGGATCGGGTGACACGCGACCAGGTCTCGATCGAAGACCGCGTTCTGCTCGGCAGCGACCTCGGGGCTGAAGAAGAAGATGCTCAGCTCGTCGTGCAACACGAAGCTGCGGATGTCGAAGTTCGTGGTCCCGATGACAGCCACTTCGCCGTCGATGGTCATCGTCTTCGGGTGGAAGAAGCCAGCGTCGTAGTGCAGCATCTTGCCACCGGCATCGACCAGCTCGTCCATGTAGCTGAACGCCGCGTTCCAAGCGATCTTCTTGTCTGGGACGCCGGTCATCATGAACTGGACATCGACCCCGGCAAGGCATTGCGTCAAGAGCCCCTCGAGGATCGCCTCGTCCGGGACGAAGTAGGGGGACTGTATCCGCAGGCTCTTCTCGGCCGAGAGGATCGCCAGCAGGAAGGAGTTGCGCAAGAC
>DATHUB010000276.1:0-8286 GCA_035462695.1 Coriobacteriia bacterium
GGGTATTCGAGCTGTACGAGCCCGAGCGGACCGAGAACGCGTGGGCGGTGGCCCGGGCGGTCTTGACTGCCGTGTTCGTCGGCACCCTCCTGTTCGCCGCTACCTCGTTCTTCGCGGTCTCCGCGTCGATCGCCTTCAGCCGGATCTCGCGACTGTCGATCCTGCTCTCCTTCGTCACCGTGAGCGTCCTGCTCATCGGCTGGCGTTTGCTCTTCCTGCGCTTCGGCGCGATCTCCTGGCCCGAACAGCGCGTGCTGCTGATGGGCACGTCAGGCCTCGCCTGCGAGCTTGCCGAGGAGCTCGACCGCCGCTCGAAGTGGGGCTACCGCGTCGTCGGGTTCGTCCCGGTCGAGGGTGCACCGACACTCGCCGCCGAGCCAGATCCGACGACGCTTTGCGGCCACAGGATCTTCTCGGCGGACACCGACCTCACCCGCATCGTCTCCGACAACAGCGTCGACCGGCTCATCGTCGTGAGCCCTGTCGCGATCCGCGAGCTCGTCGAGGAACTCGTGCTGCATGAGGAGATCAACGTCACCGTCGACGTCGTTCCCGAGCTCTATGAGGTCTTCATCGGCAGCGTCGACAGCATGGTGGGCGACATTCCGCTCATGCAGATCACGCGTGCGGGCTCGCCGGCATGGTTCTCCACCGCCAAGCGCCTCGTCGACCTGGCCGGCGCCATCGTGCTGCTCGTAGTCCTGAGCCCGGTTCTGCTGCTCGCCGCGCTCGCGATACTTCTCACGATGCGTACGCCCATCGTCTTCAGGCAGGAGCGCACCGGCCGCGACCTCAGGCCGTTCAACGTGTACAAGTTCCGAACGATGGTGCGCGACGCCGAGAAGCTCTCGGGGCCCGTGCTTGCCGAGGAGGACGATCCGCGCATCACCCCAGTCGGCCGGTTCCTGCGACGCTACCGAATCGATGAGCTGCCGCAGCTCGTGAATATCCTCAAGGGAGACATGAGCTTCGTTGGCCCGCGCCCCGAGCGACCCTACTTCGTCGAGCAGTACCTCACCGAGATTCCCGGGTACCGCGAGCGCTTCCGCGCACAGCCCGGGGTGACCGGCCTCGCGCAGGTCATGGGCAACTACGCCACGACCCCGGGCCGTAAGCTCAAGTACGACCTCATCTACATGTATCATCAGACTCTGGCTATGGACGTTCAGATCGTCTTGGAGACTCTTCGCGTCGTGCTCACGGGGCGCGGCGCTCGATGAAAGGAACCCCCTAGGTGGCGAAGGCTTCTCCTCGTTCGAAGAGCTCCGGGTCGCGGGCCATCGACAAAGATGTCACGCAGTCGACCGGCTACAGCGACATGAACATCGGCGAGAAGATCGCGTGGGTGTCACTGCACGCGCTGCTCTTCTTGGTTCCGATCGCGATCTCGAACCTGAGCTTCCTCGGGATTGGTGGGGGACTGCCGCTCACGTTCGACCAGTTCGACATCGTCAAGCTGTTCGTCATGCGCGCCTGCACGATCGTCGGCCTTGCCGGCTGGCTCGCATGGATGCTGCTGCGAGGCGGCAAGGTCCGCTTCACCAAAGTCGATCTGCTGATCCTGGTCTTCCTAGCCTGGGTGGGACTGACCACCATCACCGCCGTCCACTGGCCCACGGCGCTCTTCGGCAAGTACCGCCGCTTCGAGGGCTTCCTCTCGTTCATCAACTACGCGGCCGTGTTCTTCCTCACGGTGCAGCTTGTCGACCGGCCGGCGCGCATGCGCTCGCTCGTCCGCACGCTCTTCTTCTCCGGGTCGATCGTCATGCTCTACGGTGCCCTGCAGTACCTCGGCATCGAGCCCGTGCCCTACGGGCAGCTGCCGTTCGAGGTCAGCCGCTCGTTCGCGACGTACGGGAACCCCGACCTGCTCGGCGGCTTCCTGATGTTCATGCTCCCGATCTCCATCGCTCTCGCGCTTTCCGAGGACAACACTGCCTGGCGGACGATCTACTGGATCGGCTCGGTCCTCACCGCTGTTGTCACGATCACCGCCTTCACGCGTAGCGCGTGGATCGGCGGCACCGTCGCCGTTGCGGCCCTCGTAGTCGCGGCCTTCCGTCAGCGGCTGAAGCCGCGCACCGAGGACTGGGTGATGGCGGGCGTCGCGGCGAGTATGGCCGGCGTGGTCGTCGTGCGGTCGCTAAGCGCACCTTCCGAGGTCATGAACGTGTTCGCCCGCATCCGCTCGATCTTCGAGTTCCAGCAGGGGAGCGCGCAGACGCGGTTCCAGATCTGGCAGGCCGCCTGGGACGCGATCAAGGAGCGGCCGATACTCGGCTGGGGAGCAGACACCTTCCGACTCGTCTTCCCGCGCTTCAAGCCCGCTGCCTACGTGGCGGTGGCCGGCTACATCTCAGTCGCGGACAACGTGCACAACTACCCGCTCCAGATCGCGAGCGCGCTCGGCATACCGGGCTTCCTGCTCCTATACGGGCTCTTTGCCTGGATCCTCGTACTGTCGTTCAAGGCGGCCTTCTCTCGCGAAGCCGCCTCCGGCTCGCGCATCGTCTACTCGGGTGTGTGGGCCGCGGCCATCGGCTACATCGTCCATCTCTTCTTCGGCCTTTCGGTGACCGGAACGACGGTGCTGCTGTGGTTCTGCTTCGGTCTGCTTCTCGCGCCGAGTGCGCGTGTCGTCGAGTGGAAGCGACCGGGTTCGGCTGTCGGCCTGATCTCGGCAGTCGTCGTGGTCGCCCTCGCCTCGGCACTCTTCGTCGGCAACGTGGTCTACGTCATGGCTGACAACGCGTACCTGAACGCGCGCGTGGGCGGTCTCTCGGCGCAGGAACGTGTCGACATGGCCGAGCGCGCCGTCAAGCTCAACCCGTTCAACGACATCTACCGCGCCGAGGTGGGCCTCGCCTACGAGGACTACGCCATTGCCATACTCGCGGGTCAGGCCGGCAATCCGGCGACGGCACAGCAGGACTCCTTCAGGCTGTTCCAGAAGGCCGAGGAGTCCTTCAAGGAGACCATCGCCTTCGTGCCGCCGGAGTACGACAACTACGTGTTCCTGGCGAATCTCTATAACAGCATGGGCCAGTATTACGACCCGTCCTACTTCACGAACGCCGCCGAGATCGCACGCCAAGGCACCGAGGTGGAGCCATTCGGTCCCGCGGTGCGTGTCGAGTACGCGCGCGCTCTGGCGAACACCGGCCAGACGGATGAGGCCGCGAAGCAACTGGAAATCGCGATCGAGCTCGACCCCGCTTACGCCGGCGCCGGACTGCTGCTCGCTGAGATCTACGAGTCGCAGGACAAGTTGCAGGAGGCCGTCGATGTGCTGAAGGCGATCGAGGCGAGGAAGGCCGGCCAGTCGGGCGTCGCGGAGCGGATCCAAGCTCTCGAAGCGAGTCTGACGGCCGAGTAGGGGCTCGACATCGGCATTAACGTTGCTGAAACACATGCACGCAGTAACAACCTGCGAGCTAGCCTGAGCTCGCATTCGTGAGCACTTGCGATGTCATTTCGAGCGAACGGATCTGCCGGACCGTGAGCACAGCCGAGAACAACGCGCCGGTCAAACCGGCCAATAGAGACTGGAACCGCGGCCAACGCGTCCCAGTCTGGCTTGTCGTTGTCGTGGTTCTGCTGATGGTCGCAGTCGTGGGTGTCGGCGCCTTCGCCGTGGTGACGATGGTCAATCGGCCCAATGCATCCGTCGACCCGACCAGCCCACTCGCCGAGTGGGAGGACAAGGCCTCCGCCGACCCGGACAACATGGACGTTCAGCTCGGTCTCGCCTTCGCGTACCAGGAAGAAGGACGCTTCGACGACGCAGTGCGTACCTACAACGTCGTACTTGCGGAACAGCCCAAGAACCTCGGCGCGCTCTACAACAAGGGCGTGAGCCTCGTTCAGCTCGACCGCGAGCCCGAGGCCGAGGCCTCGCTCAAGGCCGTACTCGCGATATCTCCGCAGCACGCACTTGCCGCCAAGGCCCTCGGCGAGTACTACCGCGCGTCCGAGCGCTACTCGGACATGGTGACGGCCGTCGGCCCGGCGTCGGAGGCCAACCCCGAGATGGCCGACCTTCATGCACTTCTCGGCATCGCCTACGAGAACACGGGCCGAGAGAAGCAGGCGATCGCGGAGTACAAGGAAGCGCTCCGGTCGACTCCTGATCTCGAGACGGCAAAGGAAGGCCTTTCGCGCCTCGGGGGTGACGCGAAATGACAGACGAGCAGCGCGAAGGTACTCCGGTCGAACCGACACCGGTCGAAGAAACTGCGCCCGAAAGCAAGCCTGAGGTCGCATCCGGCGGTTCCGCGGGTGTTGCCGCTGAAAGCTCTGCGACTACCCCCGATGGAGAGGAGAAGCGCGGCCTGTACATGACGCCGCGCGGCATTCTCACCACCGTCGCAATCGTGCTCATGCTCATCCTCATCGCGCTACTCATCTACCTCTTGCTCATGGATCGATCCGGTCCGGGCACGCGGGTGGAGGGCGACGCGATAGCCGGCATCAAGACCGAAGTGGTGATCCGCGGCCCGGGCACGGGCAAGCTGCCTCGTTTCGACGGTCCCATGGGGGCCGCTTGGAGTCCCGACGGCAATCAGGTCTACGTGGCCGACAGCACCAACAACCGCATCTGCGTCTTCCGAAAAGACGGCAGGTTCATCACTGAGTTCGGAACGTTTGGAATCGCCAAGCCGCTCGAGGGCGCGAAGCAGACGTGGGACCCGGGTGAGCTCAACTACCCGACGGACGTTGCGGTCGACACACAGGGACGCGTATATGTCGCGGACTTCTACAACGACTCCATCTCCGTCTTCACCGCCAACGGCGAGTTCCTTCGCCGGTTCCCCGACCCCTACAAGCCTACGGGCAAGGGAAGCTCGGGCAATGACGGCAAGGGCATCGCTGTCACCGCTCTCGACGTCGCGGAGGGCAAGGTCTACGCGACCGACAGCTACCAGATCGTCGTATTCGATCTGAACGGCAAGCTGCTTCAGCAGTTCGGTCGGCCGGGGGCTTCGCTCGGCGACCTGGACCGCCCCAACGGAGTCGTTGCTGACGCGGACGCCCGCGTCGTGGTTTCCGACTCCAACAACAACCGGGTCGTCGCCTTCTCTCCTTTGGGGCGACCGGTCTGGATGGCGGGGAAGCGGCTTCCGTCGGTGCCGCAGACGCCTGAGGACACAGACTTCGTGTTGCCGCGCGGCGCGACGATCATGGACGACGGGGACGTGCTGATCGCGGACCCGCTCGCGCAGCGTCTCGTCCGTCTCAGCTCAGAGGGCGAGGTCGTCTCGCGCTACGGAGAACGCGGGGTTCTGCCTTCGCAACTGAACTTCCCGAACGACGTGGATTGGTACGGCGGTCGCATTCTGATCGCGGACCGAGAGAACGATCGGATCCAGATTGCCCGGCTCGTCGGCAAGTAGGCAGGAACCTTGCTATACATTAACGGCGTCGGGGTATTATTATGGTAATCGCAGGGAGCAGTTGTCCCCGCTGACGAAGAGACAGGTGCTTTCACCTGATGAGTAGGTATCTGAGACTGGCGATAGTGACCGCGGCGGTGCTGCTTGTATCTGCAGCGCCCGCGTTCGCATATCAGGAGTCCAAGGACTCAACGCTTCCCGCGAACACTCCCGCATACGCGTGTCCCACGTGTCACGGGCTCGACGACGGCGAAACCTCGCCCACCGTCGCCCCAACACGCAAGGGTCCGCATGGCGGTTACACGTCCGGCACCAACAAGTGCGAGACGTGCCACACCCTGCATGGAGCCGCTTCGGCCCGCATGCTGCTCCCCCAACAGACCATCTCTGACACCTGCAACACGTGCCACGACGGCACGGGCGGTGGCGGAGTCTACGGTGTCATCGCACGCCGCACCGGTAAGACTGCCGAGCAGATCGGCGGTCACGCCATCGGCAAGTCGACCGATGGAAAAGTCACCGTTCCCGGTGGCGACCCCAGCGGTGGTTCACTCGAGCGCGTCTACTCGGGTGAGAGCGGCGGTCTGACGTGCACCGACTGCCACGACCCGCATGACGCCAAGACCGTCGCCCCGTTTGTGGGCGACCGCAAGCGGTACAGCAACGACACGAGCGCATCCGTGGCGACAAACCGGCTCCTGCGCGACAAGCCGACGTCAGCCGAGACGACCGTCGCTGTATACGGCTCAGACTGGTGCGAGAGCTGCCACAAGGGCGCATCGCGCGGAGGCATGACGCACCCCGTTGCCGGATCTCCGGACGCGGACTACATGAACGTAACGAAGCTTGCGGGCTACGACACGACCCAGGTCGCATCGAGTCCCGGTCGACTCGGCGGAAGTAACCTCGGCTACGTGGTGCCGTCTGATTCGGGCAAGGCCCCGATCTGCCAGCAGTGCCACGAAGACGGTCGGGCCATCGCCAACGATTCGGACAAGCCACTCAGCATCAGCAGCGAGACCGAAGACTACTACGCACCCGCAGACGGCAACGAGGACGGGAACCCGAGGTTCCAGAACTTCCCGCATGAGACGGTGAACGATAAGCTGCTTATCGAGACCGGCGACTCCCTCTGCCTCAACTGCCACGATCAAACGCCCGCGGGAGCCGTGCACTAGGTGCGTGACCCAAAGGTCCATCCCGGGTTCCGCCCGATGAACGAGCCGTCCGAGGGCAGCGAATGAGCCTGTTCGACAAAATTCCTGGCAAGGGTCCGGGCAAGCCGAAGAAGAAGGTCGGCCTGCCCGACCGTTCCAAGCGCTCTGCCGGAATCCCCATCGAGGAGGACGCACTCGACACCGTCGAGGAGTCCCCGGCAGTAGACGCTGCCACCCCAACACCGATTCCAGAGCCGGTGCCGCCCGCGGAGCCGGTTGTCGTCGAACCCGCCCCGGTCGAGCCCGAGCCCGTGGCGCCCGCGGTGGTCGCACCCGCAGCGCCTGTGGAGCCCGAGCCGGCAGCCGCAGAGCCCGAGCCCGCCCCGGTCGAGCCCGAGCCCGAGCCCGTCGTACCGGCGATCGCCCCGACCTCCGAGCCGGAGCTAGTCGAGCCTGCGCCTTCACCTGTTCACGAGAAGGTTGAGGGCTACGACAACGTCGAGGATGTGCCGCTGCGCAAAGAGGCGTTCACGCCCGCTGCCGTCGCCGCGGGAGCAGCCGTCGCTGGTGCCGCAGCCGCAGGAGCAGCCGCCGGAGCAGCCGCGGCCGCAAGCCCGCGCAAGAAGAAGCGCTCGATCGGCCTGCCCAAGAGCAAGGCTGACAAAGAGAAGGCCGCCAGTGAGCGCCGTAGCTCGACGGTGGTCGGTCTTTCGGGCGAGCATCGCCGCAAGCAAGCGAAGCCCGCGCGCGAGCCCAAGGCCGCCAAGCCGAAACGGGAGCGGCCGCGTCTGAAGATACTCGATGGTTTCCGCGATCCTGCGCGGCGTCCGCGCTTCATTCTCTGGAGCGGTGCCGCCGTGCTCGTCTTTGCGGCTGTCATGATCGTGCTCCTCGGCGTGACCTCGACTCGCTGGTTCTGCGCCGAGGGGTGCCACAAAGTCCAAGACGACACAATCATCGCCTACCAGCACTCGTCTCACAGCGAGATCAGCTGCATGGCATGTCACATGCCGGTGGGCGCAAACCCTGTCGTCTTCCTTCTGCACAAGGCCGAGGCTCTCGGCGAGCTTTATCTCACCGTGACGGACAACTACGAGCTCCCCCTCAACGGCGAGAGCGAAGTCTCCCTGACGATGCCTTCCGAGCAGTGCACGCAGTGCCACGACATGTCGAAGCGCACCGTGACCTCGTCCGACGGGATCATCATCGATCACGCCGTTCACGAGGAGAACGAGGTGAGCTGCGCCCTCTGTCACAACCGCATCGCTCACAACGAGGACTTCGAGCTCACGCTCACCGATCCCAGCACCAACGAGCCCAACCAGCCTCACGCGCAGTTCGCGTCGATGACGGCCTGTTTCCGCTGCCACACACAGGACAAACAGGTCGCGTCGCTCAAGGCGCCGGGCACCTGCATCACTTGCCATCCGAAGGACTTCCAGCTCAAGCCGGCGAGCCACCTCGAGGACGACTTCTTCCCCGAGGGCCACGGCGAGCTCGGCAAGGAAGCTGCCGAGAAGGTCGCAGAAGCGGCCGCGGAGTCCAGCGAGGGCGAGACGCAGTCCGCCGACGGGCTCGTAGAGGTATCCGCCGAGGACACGCACGGCGGTGAACTCGGCGAGTCACTTCCTCCCGTCGACTCGATCAACGAGTGCTACACATGCCACGCCGAGAAGTTCTGCAACGACTGCCACGGCGCGCCTATGCCCCACCCTGCGAACTTCAAGAAGTCGCAC
>DATHUB010000277.1:0-7903 GCA_035462695.1 Coriobacteriia bacterium
TCCTCCTTCTATGTCGGCCGTCGTGATGTGCGTCTATTCCCTCGAGCGCGTCGCGTCAATCAGTGGCGCTGCTTAATGTGCACCGAGAGGTCTGTTGGATAGATCGTTGGACAAGTGGCAGCAACAACAAACCAGGCCATACGCCGTTAGGTAGTCTGACCTGCCTTTTTGTATGGTCGCGGGAGACTGCTTCTGGCTCATGCCTGTTCTTCCATCTGGCGCCGTTCGTTTCGTCCAAAGTCTGAAACAAGCACGGGGCGCGGATCGTTCCGATCCCGGTTTGCCGAGAAGGCCCGAACGCAGTACAGGCGGGAGCGGCGACGGCCGCGTCTCGCCCATTCACCAGCGACGGGTATCAATCCGTATCGCCGAATCCGGGAGGCCCGCATGCACTACACAGTCGAGATGGAGATCGCCGCGCCGCGCGACAAGGTGACGAAGGCGTTCACCGACCCCCAGCACTTCTCAGAATGGATGGTGGGGCTCGAGCGCTACGAGGTCGTCGAGGGCGTGGCCGAGCAGACAGGTGCCCGCGCCGAGATTCGCACGGCCGAGCGCGGCAAGACCTACGACATGGTCGAGACGATCGAGCGCAATGCGATGCCCGATGAGTTCGTCGTCGTCTACGAGGTCGATGGCGTGCACAATCGCGTCGTCAATCGCTTTGCCGAGAAAGACCAGGGCACGACGGTGTGGACCTCAGTCAATGAGTTCAAGTTCCCGGGCGCCCGCAAGGGGCTCGAGCTCGTCCCGTTCGTCTTCAAAGGTCAGTCCGTCAGGGAGATGGCCCGGTTCAAAGCGTACGTCGAAGGCGTCGGCGGGTAGCCGTTAGCGTCAACGGTGCGAGCTGTTGGCGTGCAGCCGAGGATCACGAGATCGCTGCCAGCCGCTACGGCCATAGTAGGCCGACGCAAAGGAGTACCTCATACGCGATGAGGCCACCGCCCGCGCTCCGTAGTTCACAGCATGAAGTGTAAGACATAGGTCAGACAACGAAAACAGGCCAGACACCGTTTAAGGCATCTGACCTGCGTAAGTTCTTGGTCGCGGGGACAGGATTTGAACCTGTGACCTTCGGGTTATGAGCCCGACGAGCTACCAGACTGCTCCACCCCGCAGAGCGAAACCGTACTGTACTATTCCCACCTCGGCCACGCAACCCCTGTAGCGGGGTATTCTCAGATGGCTTCTACGCGCCGGCGCTCTGGTCATTCCGCCGACGCTGTTAAGGAAGTGTATGGCTTCTCGGCATCCCCTTTGCATACTGTAAGGCGGCTAGTGAATTGGCTCCCAAAGGGGGCTACAAGGGGCTTCGACCTCGCTGAACATGCAGATTCTGTGTAGAATGACAGTTCGGACTTCTCTGCGCAGGCTGGGTAGGGTAAGGGTAGTGAGAGCGCATGGCAAGTCCTTCCGGCATGAAAGGTACTTGATGGCTCGCCGCTCGATCGCACGACTAACCAAGCGCGCCGGCGCCACTGCTCTTGCAGTCGCGCTCTTGGCGACTTCCTCGGCATATGCCGACACTTCGTCTCTGACGACTTCGCCGAGCACTCCTCGCACTACCTTGAAGGAGCCGGCGACCTCGACGACGACCACGAAGAAGTCCCCGACGATCAAGGCACCGTCTACCTCGACTACTCGCGAGCCTGCCTCGACCAACTCCGAGATCGACGTCAACGTCGACACCACCACCAAGAAGTTCCGCAAGGAGCTGGCGGACCGGCAGAAGCGCCTCGACGAGTTCCAGGACCAGCTCTACACGCTCGACCGCGAGCTTGAGCTCGCGACCGAGGAGTACAACGAGGCGCGCGAGAAGCTCGCCAAGGTCAAGGCCAACGTTCAGGTAGCCGCAGGCGACCTCGACAAGGCACAGACCGCCTACAGCATCCAAACCGACATCCTCGGCGATCGTGCCTCGTCTATATACAAGGACGGGTCGCTCAACATAGTTGAGCTTCTTCTCGGCGCTGACTCAGTGGGCGACTTCATCACCCGCGTGAAGTTCCTGAACACGATTGGCATCCGCGATGCCGATATCGCCGCCTCACTCAAGGGCCAGAAGCAGCTTCTCGAGCAGCGCGTAGGCCAGCTCGAAGGTGCCGAAGCGGCTGCAGAGTCGCTCGAATTCGAACTCAAGGCTCGCCAGATCGAAATCATGCTCCGCATCCAAGAGCGCCAAGACATGATGACCGATGCTCAGCAGGACCTGCTCGAGGTGCTCGACAAGGAGGCGGCGCGCCGCCAGTCCGACGAGCAGCAGCTGTTCGCAGAGATCATCTCAGGCGCTACCAGCAAGGGCATCGTCGCCAAGGCCGGTACTCCAGTCGAGACGGCACTCGCCTATCACGGCGTGCCTTACCTCTGGGGCGGAGAGACGACTCGCGGCTTCGACTGCTCGGGTCTCGTGCTCTACGTCTACGCGCAACACGGCGTTGCCCTGCCGCACTACTCGGGCTCGCAGTTCCAGCTCGGTACAAAGGTATCCGCGACCGCGCTCATCCCCGGAGACGTTGTCTTCTTCGGCTCGCCGATACACCACGTCGGCATCTACATGGGTGGCGGCTACTACATCCACGCACCGCGGACCGGCGACTTCGTGAAGATCAGCAAGCTTTCCGACCGCAGTGATTTCGCAGGCGCGCGCCGATACGACTGGCAGCTGCGCACGGGCGAGCCCAAGAATGCGGTGAAGAGCACGACCGACGCACTCAAGGGCTACAGCAACAGCCGGTAGGCGTCCCACACACTGAACCTCGAACGCCCGTCGCACTGAGCGGCGGGCGTTTTCTTACTCATCGGTCAGCACCCGCCTTCACTAGGTCTGATATCGTCAAACGCGGGGAATCGCGCACTATCGGGGAGCTATGCAAACTCGGCGTGTTGACGCACGCCTTGCGGGAGGACGACTGATGAAGGACGTCATCGAAGCCGCGTTGAACGCGGCAAAGCTGGCCGGGGCCACGTACGCGGACGCGAGAGTGGTCGACTCCTCACACGAGGAGATACAGATAGCCACCGGACGGCTCGAAGCCGTTGAGCGCTCGGACAGCTTTGGTGTGGGAGTCAGGGTGCTCGCGGACGGGGCCTGGGGCTTCTCGGCATCACGCGACGTGACTTGCGACCAGGCGGCAGAGCTCGCGAAACAGGCGACTGCGATTGCTCGAGCCTCAGCCAGGGTGGCGGGAGAGCCCGTCAGGCTTGCGGACCTCGCGCCGTCGCACGGAGTCTGGAGCGGGCCCGCGATCATCGATCCCTTCGCGGTGCCGCTCGAGGACAAGATAGCGCTCCTCGTCGCGGCAGACGAAGCGCTGCGGGCACAGCAGGAGGTGACAATCACCAAGGCCTACTGCGGCTGCCACCGCTTCCGCAAGTGGTTCGGTTCCACCGACGGATCGTTCTTCGAGCAGTCGTGGATCGAGACAGGCGGCGGGATTGAGGCATACGCTGTGAAGGACGGCGAGGTCGTCACGCGCTCCTACCCCACGTCACACGGTGGCGGCTGGGAGCAGGCGGGCTGGGAGTATCTCGAGCGTCTCGACTTGGTGGGCAACGCTCCCCGAGTCGCCGAGCAGGCGGCCGCGCTTCTCTCGGCAGAGGAGTGCCCGAGCGCGACGCTCGACCTCGTGATCGACTCGAGTCAGATGGCGCTTCAGGTCCACGAGTCAGTGGGACACCCCACAGAGCTCGACCGCGTGCTGGGCGAGGAGGCGGCGTTCGCCGGTACGTCTTGGGTCGGCACCAGCGACTTGGACACGCTGCGCTATGGAAGCGAACACGTTACCGTGACGGCCGACTCGACGATTCCCGGGGCCCTCGGCACGTTCGGCTGGGACGACGAGGGAGTTCCCGCTCAGCGCGATTTCCTAGTGCGCGACGGACTGCTTACCGGCTTTCTTACCAGCCGAGAGACCGCGCCCTCAATCGGCCGGACCAGTAACGGAGCGATGCGCGCCGACGGCTGGAACCGTATACCCCTGGTGCGCATGACGACCGTGTCGCTCGAACCTGGAGCCTGGGACTTCGACGAGCTTATCGCGGACACGGGCGAGGGGCTGTACGTGGAGACAAACAACTCCTGGTCGATTGACGACAAGCGGCTGAACTTCCAGTTCGCGTGCGAGATCGGGTGGGAGATCAAGGGCGGCAAGCTCGGCAAGATGATCAAGATGCCGAACTACACAGGCATCACGCCCGAATTCTGGGGGAGTTGCGATGCTGTCTGCTCCAGGAAGCACTGGCAGGTGTGGGGCCTTCCGAACTGCGGCAAGGGCGAACCGATGCAGGTGGCGCACGTCGCTCACGGTGCCTCGCCCGCCCGCTTCCGCGGCGTTCGAGTAGGGGTGGGACGCTGATGCTGACCTCCGATCAGGCCCGAGAGCTCGCACGCCGAGCCGTCGCACTCACCCACGCTGACGAGGCCGAGGCACTCGTTGCCGCCGAGACGAGCGCACTCACCCGCTTCGCGAACAACCGTATCAACCAAAACGTCGCCGAGGAGAACGCGCTCGTCAGCGTCCGCGCCGTGCTCGGCAAGCAGATCGGCGTCGCCAGCACGAACCGCACGGACGATGCGTCGCTCAAAGCGTGCTGCGAGGCGGCAGTTGCCGCCGCTCGCGTCGCTCCGGCGGACCCCAAGTTCCCCGGACTCCCCGAGCCCGAGGCGGTAAGGCCGTCCGAGCGGGGGGTCGACGCGACGCGGGAGTACGGCGCGGACGCTCGAGCGGACGCGGTCGATAGGATCGTCGCTGGTTCCCGATCTCGGTCACTCACGGCGGCCGGCAAAGTCCGCGCGGCAGAGCACACTCTCGCCGTGGCTAACAGCCGGGGAATCGATGCCGGAGGTACGGTCACCGGGCTGCAGGCAACAGTTCTCTCGGCCGGCCAGACGGGAAGCGGTTGGGCGAGTTTCCTGAGCCGCGACGCGTCCGAATTCGACCCCGAGGCGCTCGGCCTCGAGGCGGCAGAGCTGGCGATCCGCTCGGCGAACCCGACCGATCTCGAACCGGGCGTCTACCCGGTTGTGCTGGCGCCCGAGGCGGTCGCGGACATCATGGACTTCCTCGCCTACGTGGGTTTCTCGGTGAAGGCCGTCGAAGAGGGACGCTCGTTCATGACGAACAAGCTCGAGTATCAGGTCTTCAGCCAAGAGGTGACCATCGTCGACGACGCTCTTGCCGCGCACGCAATCGGTCTTACCTTCGATTACGAAGGCGTCCCCAAGCGGCCCGTCACGCTGGTCGAGGCGGGCGTGCCCCTCCAGCCGGTCATCGACTCTTACTGGGCCGCACGAACGGGTTGGCAGAACACCGGGCATGCCCTCCCCGCCCCGAACCAGTTCGGTCCGATGCCGCTCAACCTGGAGATGCTCCCCGGTGACTCAACGCTCGATGAGTTGATCGGCCGAGTGGATCGCGGGGTCTACGTCACCCGATTCCATTACGTGAACGTCGAGGACCCGGTTCCCGTGACGCTGACGGGGATGACGCGTGACGGGACCTTCCTGATCGAGGACGGCAAGCTCACGCGCCCACTGAAGAACCTCCGGTTCACGCAGAGCGCCGTCGATGCGCTCGCTGAATGCGACGGGGTCACCGCCGAGCGACGATTCGTAGGGACCGAAGAGGGCGCGAGCCTCGTGCCCGGCATCCTCTGCGCCCGATTCGCGTTCACGGGACAGACCGCCTAGCGGGCTCGGCGTCGCGACGCATCGACAACGCGGCTCCACGAAGGCGCCGTCCTACGCGCTCGCAGTCGCGGGAAATGCACGGGCCCCGGCGATCTTCCTCGCCGGGGCCCTATGCGAAAACGCCGCCTTTAGTGGAGGGGCGTCCACGGGCAAGGCGACGCGCCTTGCTCGTCAGAGGCCTTGTGCCCCCGACTACGCTTCTATCGGCAGGCCCCTGCAGCCGCTTGAGCGCCTGACCTGCCTATTCCTGCCCCTCCAGCATGTCTTTGACCTTCATGAGCCGTGTACGCTCGCTGCGTTCGGCCTCGTCGAGTTTCATGCGTATGCCGCGGATAGCGCCTTCAAGTTGCGGGATGAGAACGTACTCGAGAGCGTTGACTCGGCGCCGAGTCGTCTCGATCTCCGCAGCAAGCAACTCGATCGCCTTCTCGCGCGCGGCCAGCTCAACCAACTTCGGCACCACTGCCGCCAGGCGCTCGAGGGCCACATCGAGGACTGCCGGCGTGGTGGCGAGCGAGTAGCCCTCGGGAGACGGAACGGTCCCCAGCCGGACTTCGGGCACCTTCACGCTCATGACGTTTCGCTGATCGACCGAGACCAGATCGACCGGCGCCCCGGCCAGCAGCGCCTGGGCGACCACCGGACCTCCCGCTTCCGCGCGGGCGATGGCGAGCAGGCCGTAGGCGGCGAAGAGCTCACGCTCGACCTCACTGCGCAGCCTGCGGTTCTCGGCGATCCGGGCCATGAACTCCTTGAGCAGCTCGTCCAGCTTGTCCTTGAGCAGCTTGTGCCCGCGGCGTGCGGTCTCGGCGCGCTTGCGCAGCTTCAGGAGTTCCATGCGGTTTGGGTTCACGCGCATCTCGGCCACTCGATCACCTCCCCGCATTCAGGATCATGAACGCGGTCAGTCCCAGAGCCACCAGCGCGAGCAGGCTCATGTTGATGTAAGAAACGACCTTGGTCGCCGAGCTAACCTCGACACCGGCCTTCTGAAGTCCGCGCAGGTAGTAGAGCTGGACGCCGAAGGCAACCAGCACGAGGGCAATCGCCGCTATGAGTAGGGCGGTCGTCATACTCCCCTAGACCTCGTCACCGGGGATCTCGGTGCCACGAACAAGCTGGACGTCCGCGGCGATGGTGCCCTCGGCTTTCACGCTCTCCCGATCGTCCGTGGGCTCGGGAGCTGCACCACCCGGCAGGTATCGTTCGATGTACTCGTCCTTGATGCGCTTGAGTTCGCTTCTCGGCAGCAACGCTGCCAGCTCCCAGCCGAGCGTAAGCGTCTCTTCGAGACTGCGCTCCTCGTCGGGGGACTGACGGATGAAGCGGTCCTCGAAGGCATCGGCGAAGGCGACATACGCCTGGTCGGTCTCCGACAGCGCCGCTTCGCCGAGGATGACGGCGAGCTCTTTGGCCTGCACTCCGCGCGCGTAGGCGCCGAAGAGTTGGTTCGACAGGTCCGCGTGGTCTTCCCGGGTCTTGTCGGCGCCGATCCCCTTCTGCTTCAGGCGTGAGAGTGAAGGAAGCACGGCGACCGGCGGGTAGACGCCGCTGCGATGAAGCGCGCGGTCGAGGATGATCTGGCCCTCGGTGATGTAGCCGGTGAGGTCGGGAATCGGGTGCGTCTTGTCGTCGTCGGGCATCGTCAGGATCGGCACCTGCGTGATGGAGCCCTTCTTGCCCTTGATACGCCCGGCGCGCTCGTACATCGATGCGAGGTCCGTATACAGGTAGCCCGGGTAACCACGGCGTCCCGGGACTTCCTTTCGGGCAGCCGACACTTCCCGGAGCGCCTCGCAGTAGTAGGTCATGTCCGTGTAGATCACCAGAACGTGCATGTCGAGATCGAAGGCGAGGTACTCGGCGGCAGTGAGCGCCATTCGCGGCGTCGCGATACGCTCGACCGCCGGATCGTCAGCCAGGTTGAGGAAGAGCACGGCACGCTCTATCGCCGCAGTGGAGCGCAGCTCGGTCATGAAGTAGTCGGCGTCTTCGAACGTGATGCCCATCGCCGCGAAGACGACGGCGAAGTCGCCTTCCTCCTTCGCACCCACCTTGCTCGCGTCGAGTTGGCGCACAAGCACGCCGGCCTGACGCGCGATCTGAGCACCCAGCTGGTTGTGAGGCAGGCCGCTGCCGGAGAAGATCGGCAGCTTCTGCCCACGAACGAGCGGGTTGAGCCCGTCGATCGAGGAGACGCCGGTCTGGATGAAG
>DATHUB010000278.1:0-5832 GCA_035462695.1 Coriobacteriia bacterium
CTCCATGAGCTTGGGGAAGAGCTCTGCCGAGAAGTCGTAGGGCTGTCCCTCGGGAATCTCATCGAGCACCCACGGTTCCATCACGTAGATGCCGGTGTTGATCTGGTCGCTGAAGACCTGGCCCCACGTCGGCTTCTCCAGGAAACGCTCGATACGCCCGTCCTCGGCAGTGATAACCACTCCGAATTCGAGCGGGTCGTCCACGCGCTTGAGGGCGATCGTGACCGCGCCGCCCATCCGCTTGTGGAATTCGATTACTTCGGCGAGGTCGATGTCGGTGAGCGCGTCCCCGGAGATCACGAGGAACGGCTCGTCGCCGGCGAGCAGCTTCTGGGCGTTCTTCACCGATCCCGCTGTGCCGAGGGGAGTCTCCTCGATGGCGTACTCGATCGAGGTGCCCCACTCCTCGCCATCGCCGAAGTAGTCGCGGATGACTTGCGGCATGAATGCCAGCGTGGCGACGACTTCGGTGATGCCGTGATGCTTCACCAGGCCTAGGATGTGTTCCATCACCGGCTGGTTGACGATCGGAACCATCGGTTTGGGCCTGAGCGACGTCAATGGCCGCAGGCGCGTTCCTTCGCCGCCCGCCATGATTACAGCTTTCATTACACTGCCCTCCCCTTAGGAAATCGTCAGAGTCCTGAGTTGGATCGGTCGCGAGACAACGCGCGTGCCGCAAGCACTGTGTAGACGCCGGCCGTCACAAGCGACGTAACGACGCCCGCGTACACGAACCAGATACCGGCCGCGGCCGAAGCGCTACCAAATCCGGGCAACGCCGGGCTCTCGATCAGCCCTAATCCGGGCACCTGCGGCCAGTTGAGAATCAGATCGGAGAAGCCGATCAAGAGCAGCGCTGTGGTGAGCTTTCCGATGTAGATGACCGGCAGCGCGCGCACCCTGCGGCGCGCGAGGTAACTTGCGCCTAGGAGCAGGTACAGGTCACGGAAGAGCAGAACCAGCACCACCCAGAGCGGTACCCTTCCCTGAAGGTACACGCCAAGCACACCGAAAGCGATGAGAAGCCGGTCCACGAGCGGGTCTATTGCCTTGCCGATCTCAGTGACCGTGCCGGTCCGACGCGCGATCTGGCCATCAAGCCAGTCGGTGGACGCGGCAAGTGCGAACAGAAGGAAGGCGACCACGTCATTGCTGCCGCTTACGAGGACGGTGAAAAAGATCGGGACGAGTATCAGCCGGAGAACGGTGATGATGTTCGCGAGCGTGTATACGTCACGGCGGTGGTCGTCGTCGGGGGGCCCAGATGTATCGCGTGATTCCTCGAGCACGGCCCCCTCTACCACCATTTCCTCCTCTTGAAGAACCAGACCATCCACCCCGCGATCGCCGCCATGGCGCCACAAACCGCCCAGAACGACCAAGGAGCCAAGGGCGGCGGCCACATTCCGCGAAGGAGATTCATTCCGTAGATACCCGATATGAGCGTCAGCGGCATGAAAATTGTGGCAACTACTGTGAGGACTTTCATTACCTCATTCATGCGGTTGGAGACCGACGACAGGTAGATGTCCATCGCCGCAGCCGCCACCTCGCGCGCCGTCTCGATCGAGTCCTCCACCCGTGCAAGGTGATCGCCAACGTCTTGCAGGTAGCGATACGCCTCTTCGTCAACGAGCTCGCGTTCGCGCGCCAGCGCACGGATGATGTCGCGCTCGGGCCCGATCACTCGATGGAGCTTCACGAGCCGCCGCCGAACGCGGTAGAGCGCGTGCAGCTCCTCAGGTCGCGGCTTGTCGAGCAGCACGTCCTCAATGTCTTCGAGCTCGTCGGATATCGTGTCCACGAGGCTGAGACTGTGGTCGACCAAGCGGTCGATGATGGCGTGGAGAGTGAAGTCGGCTCCGAGAGACATCAGATCGGCTGACCTTGCAGCGACGTCGTCGATCGCAGGCAAGTGGTCTCGGTGCACAGTGATCAAGTGGTCCTTGCCCAGGAAGATGTCCACCTCATGGGTCGGCACGTCATCGCCGTCGGGCTCGTACGGAGTGAGCCAGATGAGGAAGACGCCCGACAGGTAGCTGTCGATCTTGGGGCGCTGCGGGTAGTGGAGGCAGTCTTCGATCGCGAGCGGGTGAAGCCGGAAGACTGGTGCAAGAGCGGCCAGCGCCTTCTCATCCGGCTCGAGCACGTCGACCCACGCCCACCCCGTGGCGCATGCTGTCTCTGCGTCGGACAACCCACCCTCGTGCACCTTGCCCTGGTCGAGCCAGCGAACGACGATCTGAGCCATCGATTCCCCCTCGGCAGGATGTCGTTACCAGTGTAACGCCACCGACGTGGCTCTGGTGGGCCGAGAGAAAGCGTCAGCGATGCGCGTGAGCAGGACGCTCTGCGAGAGTCTCCGCGATGACGATCGCCTCGTTGTGTTCGACATCATGCGCGCCGAAAAGGAGCGTCACTCCCCCGCGGTGCCGCTCTGTATCGAGAATGAGGTCGAGCAGCTCGCCGTGGTCCCGCAACTCCCTTTCGTAACGTATGCGGAACTCAGGCCACTTCTCGGTCTCATGGTTGAACCAGTGGCGCAACTCGGTGCTCGGGGCGACGTCCCGCATCCAGAGATCGACTCCGGCCGACTCCGTGCTCAGCCCCCTCGGCCAGATACGATCGACGAGGATTCTGAAGCCGTCGTCTGATGACGGCGCGTCGTACACACGCTTGACCTTGATCGACACCGGGGCACCTCCGCAGTCGGGCGTACTTAGTCGATACCCGAAAAGCGCAGATGAAGGTAGCTACGGGCGGATGCGCTGGCCCGTGATGAGACCGCTGTCCTCGTCATGGCTCACAGATCGTCTGCCGCGCTCGAGAGACTGCGCCGCCTTCTTGCCGAGCGAGTCACGCTTTGGCAGCACTCGCCAGACATCCGGGTCCTCAGCGCCGAGGCGCCAGAATGCGTAGCCCGCAGGCTTGTGCTTTGACGCCGCCTTGACTTGGTTGTAGGTACTGGCGGCGTCCAGCATCCACACCTGTCGCTTAACGCCATTCCGCTTGTAGGTGAAGTGGGAGTTCATCCCAGACTCATCGAGCCTGATCGACTTGCCCTTCTTGCGAGCGAGAGCCGTTGCTTCGGCAAACGTCATTGACTTGGCGCGTTCTCCGCGGCGACCCCAGTTGTAGGCGTAGGTGCCGAGCCCGATGATGACCTTCTTCGGCGGCACCTTCTCGAAGAATCCGCGCAGTGTCTTCTCGTACCAGCGCTGAGAGGCGATGGGTCCCGGTCCGCTGGTCTTCCAATGCTCGTCGTACATCATCGGAATCATATAGTCGTTGTACTTCGCGAGCGTGCGATGGTCGTATGCCGCCGACCCAACGATCACGTCTTGCGAGACCTCGAGCCCCGCCTTGTTCGCGCGGGGGTAGAGCGTCTTCATGAAAGCAACGATCGTCTTGCGATCCTGGGGCCTGAAGCCCTCGAGGTCGACATTCACGCCGTCGAAGCCCTCCGCACGCATCGTTCGCACGATGCGCTTCGAGATCGCTTTTCTGTGCGCTGACTTGCGCATTAGCTTGGCTACCTGCTTGGGATTCCAGGTCTCGGTGCGTTTGTCGTAGTTGTTGACGATCGGCATGACCTTCATGTCCGGGTTCTTCGCCCGGATGAGACGCATGACGCGAGCCTTGCCCGCGGGAGACCCGAGCGTGAGCTTGCCGTCGTTGCCGATGTGATACCACATCGGCATAAGGACATCGATCTTGTCGATGTTTCGCTCAAGCGACTTGTAACCCTCGTCGCCCCAGTCCGCATAGAACGCGACCACGCGCGTCTTATGCGCGGGCACAGCGGACGCGTCAGATGACGGGTCCTCGGCAGTGGCCTTCTCGCTGACTTCAGCCTTCGGCGTACCGCCAGGTGCAGACGTCGCGCGGGAGGCATCTGGGGCGGCGGCGGCACCTGCAGTCGCGAAAGGAGCCACGACCTCGCGCAGCGCGCTCTCAGCCCGGTCGCTGGCTGCCTTCGTGATTGGCACGGCGACTAGGGCGATGCCCAACACGGCGCTCGCGAGGATGGTTGCCGGGTGCAGCAGCAGTCGCTCTCGGCTACGGCGGTCGGCGAGGCGCTGGCGAAGCTTGGCGATGGCGCTCTTCTTGTGGTTGCTCATGCGGTTAGGTGAGCAATGCGGCTGCCAAGTCTGAAGGCGGGGCCTTCCCGGGATTTGGAGAACGGCAGAGGCCTGCCCCGTGTCCTGCACGAATCCGGCTTTGGCACCCCAATCGCTTTGGAAGCGCTGTACGTCAAGCAAGCGTCTCGGACTGCTACAGGGCGAATCGAGACGCATCCCACCCCCCGCAGGCATGCCTTGTTGCATGCTGCCCGGAGTGAAGGAGTGCACGTGAAAGTAGGAACCGGACTGACCTCATCGGCCCTGCGCCGATTGACAACAGCGATCGTCACCGTAGGCGTCGCAATAGCACTGCCGGCAGGCGCGTACGCCGCACCGGTCCGAGTCGTGATCGACCCGGGACACGGTGGCAAAGATCCCGGCGCCATGAGCAAGGGTGTAGTAGAGAAGAAGACGAACCTCAAGATCAGCCGTGCTGTCGCGAAGGAGGCCCGTCGCCAGGGCTGGGACGTCAAGATGACGCGCAAGACCGACAAGTTCGTGCCTCTGGTGAAGCGGCCGGCCAAGGCCAATGCCTCTCGCGCAGACGTCTTCGTCTCGATTCACTCGAACAGCACCGGCAAGGCCGCGCTCGGCAACATGACGATCTATCGGACGAAGCAGGGCAAGCGCCTTGGTCGAGCCATCATGAGTGAGCTCAAGCCAATGACGTCATACAAGGACATCGGGAATCGCCGTGATGTGCGCGGTCTCGCAGTTCTTCGTGCCTCCAAGAGACCGGCGGTTATCGTCGAGGTTCTCTCGGTGACCGCCTCTCGCGAGCGTAGGCAGCTGAAGAGCGAGAAGGCACAGAAGAAGTACGCCCGGGCCATCGTGCGCGGCATAGCGAAGTACGAGAACGTCAAGTACAAGCCGCTCCCGAAGCCGAAGGCAAAGAAGAAGAAGCAGTCGAAGCCGGTATCTGAAGCCGCCCCCAGGTCAGTCGAGCCTACCGTCGCGATTCGGTCCGCCGAACCGACGACCGTGAACCAGGCCCGTCCCCCGTTCCAGCCAGTCACGGCAACCGCATCCGCGTTCGGCGCCGCGCGGGGGCTCCTGCCCCGCCTAGCCGCATTGCTGCGCTAGCCTCCGACAGCCGACGAGGGCACACGGCCGAGAGCAGCAGCGCCTAGCAACCACAGCCTCACTCGAAAGGCCCCCGGGAATACCGGGGGCCTTTCTCCTCCCCGGGGACGGAAGCGCGATCACGCGACAACGCAGTCCTCTGGTAAGTGCCAAACACGCACGTGCGCGGGAGGGTAGTAACTACAGCCGGGACGAGAGGGTGGGTGACGCACTGAGGGACGCACTATATCGAGCCCTTCAGGGGACAGCAGCGACCCTGCTGCTGTTTGTCGCCGCGCTTGTGTGGGTCGTGGCGCTATACGCGGCCACGGACGCTCTGGCCCTCTCATTCGCGCTGGGCGTTCTTATCGCTTTCGGCGCGGGCATCTTTGCCGCCAGACGCTAGCCACACCGTGCATTCTCCGTGGGTCTTGACTGCCCGGGCTGAGTCGTCTCGAGCCGAAGCCGTGCACGCGCTCTCGCGCTCAGCGGTAGATCCGACCCACCGAGGCAACATGGTAGGTATCCTGTGTGCTCACCCATAGCGATCGTGTACTTGGTACTCGGTCGCGCTATGAGGATTGAGGTTCTTTGAGTGGCATACCTGCTGGGGTGTGACAACGTCCATCTAGAGTATCCGACG
>DATHUB010000279.1:0-4518 GCA_035462695.1 Coriobacteriia bacterium
TTCGAGCTCATGCTGGACCTCGGTGCCAACGACGATCAGCTCGACTTCCCCGTGATCTACACCTCGGCAGTCAACGGCTACGCACGCAACGAGCCCGATGACGGCAACATGGACATGGTTCCGCTGCTCGACGCGATCCTCGAGCACATCCCCGCGCCCAACGTCGACGTGGCCGGGCCCGTCGCGATGCAGGTCTGCACCATCGACTACTCCAACTTCGTCGGCCGTATCGGCATCGGCCGCATCTTCAGCGGAACCCTCAACAGCGGGGACCGCATCCTCGTCATCAAGAACGACGGCACGCGCTATCAGGCGACCGTCAAGCAGCTCTACACCTTCGAGGCACTAGGTCGTGCCGAGGCCGAGAGCGCTCATGCCGGAGACATCTGCGCGGTCGTCGGCATCGAGGACGCGGACATCGGTGACATGATCACCTGCCGCATCGACCCGATCACACTTGCGCCGATCCACGTCGAAGAGCCGACCATGTCGATCGTCTTCGAAGCGTCCACGAGCCCGCTCGTCGGGCAGGAGGGCGACATCGTCGGTGGACGCCAGATCAAGGAGCGGCTCTTCCGCGAGGCGGAGTCGAACATCTCAATGAACATCACGGAGACCGAGGACAAGACCGGCATGGAAGTCGCCGGCCGAGGCGTCCTGCACCTCTCGGTACTCATGGAGACCATGCGTCGCGAGGGCTACGAGTTCCAGGTCGGACGCCCCCGCGTGATCATCAAGACCGACGAGCGCGGCAAGAAGCTCGAGCCGATCGAGCAGGCCGTCGTCGACGTGCCCGCCGACTATGCCGGCAAAGTCATCGAGATCTTCGGTTCGGCCGGCGGCGAGATGACCGACATGGTCCAGCGCGACGAGCACGTCCACCTCGAGTTCAAGATCCCGTCCCGCGGTGTCATGGGCCTGCGTACGCGCATCCTCAACGCCACGCGCGGCGAGGGCACCCTCTTCCACCACTTCTCCGAGTACGGTCCCTTCCGAGGAGACCTCGGTGGGCGTCAGAACGGCTCGCTCATCGCGATGTCGACGGACAAGTCGGTCGCCTTCGGCCTCATGCCGCTGCAGCAGCGCGGCAAGATGTTCGTCGGGCCGGGCGTCATGTGCTACGAGGGCATGATCGTCGGCGAGCACGCCAAGAGCGGCGATCTCGTGGTCAACGTCGCGAAGGCGAAGCAGCTCACCAACATGCGAGCCTCGTCGGCCGACAAGGGCATCGTCCTTGCGCCGCCGCTCATCTTCACGCTCGAAGAGGCGCTCGAATACATCGAGGACGACGAGCTGGTGGAAGTGACGCCGAAGTCGATTCGACTCCGGAAGCGCTTGCTGAACGAGAAGGACCGCAAAAGGTCACGCGGGACGAACGCCTAGCTGCGCTTCCGCCTCGGCGGCAGAGCGTCGATGAACTCCTCGATCGCTGAGATCGGGGTGTTCTCGTCGGCGTGATACGGCGCGGGCGTGAAGTCCGTTGCCAACTGAAGGCAGGCGCCGAGGTCTCCGTTCGTGCAGTCGATCAGGTAGCCCTCATCGGCCAAGTGCCGAACGATCTCCACCTGGTGGTCGTTGACGTGCTCCCCATAGCGTTTGAGGCGCGGGACTGCGATGACGCGCTTGCCCATCTTCACACCCGTCATGAGCATTCCGGCACCGCCGTGCGAAATCATGAGGTCGCACTCCAAGATTCGCTGCTCGAGTTCGATTGGCGGCAGGTACGAGACCGTTTCGATGCGGTCGGAGCTGAAGGGCGTGGTGCCCACTTGGGCGAGTACCGGTCCGGCCAGGGCACCCGATTCCATCTGGGCCTCGACGAGCTGGAGCAGCCGGGGGAACGGCTGTGTCTGGGTTCCGACGGTTACGAGTACCACTACAGCAGCCGTCCTGCGTAGCGGGCCCGCGGGTAGAGCTCGAGCATGCTCTTCCACTGAACGAGGAACAGATCGGCGAGCGGGTAGGCGAGGCGGCCGGAGAGTGACTTAGATGTCCGGTTGGCAATCGTCTCCACGAACACGACCTTGCCGCCGCGAAGCTTGGTAAGGTAGCACGCAGGAATCGAAGTGTGGGCGCCAGTTGTGACGACGACGTCCGGGTCGAACGAGTTCACGAGCCGCAAAGTCTCGCGAATCAGAGCGAACAGGGTCGGCACGTAGCGGAGGCCTTCGCCACGACCGCCGCTCGGCATGAACGTGATCTTGTCGCCGAACTGCTCGGCGTAGGTGAGCGTGGTGTCATCGGCCTCGACCGCGACGTGCCAGTCGTATTTGTCGAAGAGCGGCCTGAGGGCGAGCAGTTCGCTGAAGTGACCGCCCCGGGACGATATGAAGAGGACCTTGGTCATGCCGCTTCCTTATGGGCCCGTGAATAGCAGGAGCGAGCAGTAGCCAAGAATGGCTCCTCGATCGCGATTCTTGAAGCATAGTGCAGGGACGATACTGGGCAGGTGGCCGCAGCGAGCATGTTCGCCGACATAGCGAAAGACGCATATCTGTGGGCGCTTCGTGCCATGGCTCGCCTCCTCGCTCCTCGGGTCGCTACTGAGCCCGGACGCGTGCTGCTCGTCCTTGCTTTTCCCGGCCGGTACGACCGGCTGAGAGAGCAGCTGCTTCTCTCGGGTCTTACGATAGACGAATTCGAGCCTGGGGCCGTCGCATCCGTAAGCCAGCTGATGAAGATGCTGCGCGCGCAGTTCATTCTCGTGGACAACTACTACGCTCCGCTAGTTGCGGTCACCGCGGCCCACAGGACGATCGTTCAGCTCTGGCATGCGGACGGAGCGGTCAAGAAGTTCGGTCTGGCGGCCCACGTCACGTACTCCGCACGGGCGCTGAGACGCTATCGCCGGGTCTACGAGGCCTTCGATCACGTGCTCGTCGGCTCCGAGAAGATGGCCGAAGTGTTCAGGCGATCGTTCGACCTGCCCGACTCCAAGATCCTGCGCTTCGGGTACGTGGGGGCGGACGACTACCTCGCCCCGGACTTCTCGAGCAGGACCAACGAGGTTCGCGCCAAGTACCGGCTCTCAGGCACGACGACCGTCCTCTATCTGCCGACGTTTCGGACCGATGATTCGGCCTCGCAGCCCCAGCTGGAGTTCATCACCCGGGCTTCTGGCGAACTCGGGCCGGGTGTCCGCCTCCTCTATCACCTGCATCCCCAGACGGCAGGGCGGCTCGCTGGTGACGGAGCTGTGACCGGTTCGGCAACAGCGATACGAAGCGATGAAGTGCCGGCACTGCTGGCGAGCGCCGACCTGCTGGTGACCGACTACTCGGGTGTCGTTTTCGAACGGGCGATGTTCCGGCTGCCGGTCGCCTTCTTCGCCTACGACTATTCAGAGTACTCACGCACGAACGGTCTCGTGCTCGATCGCGAGGAGCTACCCGGCCCGGTGTTCTCGGAGATCGGGTCACTGCTGGAATTCATTTCCGCTGGCGCCTTCGGCGATGAGCGGATAGCATCTTTTGGCCGAGAATGGAACGAGTACAACGACGGACGGGCGAGCGAGCGGCTCGTCGAACACCTGGTCGCACTCAAGGCCCAATCGCGCCGAGCTTCCTGATCGGCGTTTCGGATAGTTGCAGGTGACCAACGAATCTCAGCCGCGCTGCGCTGGCGGAGTAGGATATGACGCTATGGCTATCAAGAAGAAACTCGTTAAGCGCTCGAAAAGAGCCATCAAGATCGGCCTAAGCGCGGCAGGCAAGCGCATCCCTGCGGTCCGACGGGCGTATCGAGGGGCGCTCGCCTCCCGTCGTCGTCGTCGGTACGAGGCCCTCTGGCAGGCCAATCCGGTCGACAAGCGTACCGTGGTGTTCGAATGCTACGGCGGCCGAGGATACTCCTGCAGTCCGCGAGCTCTGTACAAGGCGATGCTCGCCGACGAGCGGTTCTGCGACTACGAGTTCGTCTGGTCCTTTCGTTCAGGCTGGTCCAAGTGGCTGCGCCGGGCGCTAGGACAGGTCGAGCTCACCGAGGAACAGGCGCTGAACCTGCCCGAGCACGCCGACCGGCTGGCGCGCGTCTTTGGCAACGACGCACTCGAGGAGCTGTCACACGCCAAGATCGTGACCCACGGGTCGCATGACTACTACGAGGCTCTGGCCCGTTCAGGCACGTGGATCTCGAACTTCATACTCCCTACGCACATGCAGCTGCGTGATGGGCAGGTCTATCTCCAGACATGGCACGGCAGCCCGCTCAAGCGCCTCGGGTGCGACCTCGCCGCAAACGTCCGCAACGCTACATCGTCTGTGACCGAGATCTACGATCGCTACATCGCTGAGGGTGCTCGATTCACCTATCTGGTCTCGCCGTCGAGCTTCGCCACCGACAAGCTGTCCACGGCATTTGCGCTCCCGACTCTTGGGCAGACCGACAAGGTTATCGAAGAGGGTTATCCGAGGAACGACGCGCTGACGCAGACGACGCCCGAGCATGTGGCCGCGATCAGGGAGCGACTGAACCTGCCGGCCGACAAGAAGCTCCTGCTCTATGCGCCTACATGGCGAG
>DATHUB010000280.1:0-1909 GCA_035462695.1 Coriobacteriia bacterium
TACCTCTCCGACCACCAACGCAACGATGACACGCCGCGCTATCGAATCTCTTGCAATGAGGCGCCTCACTGCGTCTCCTGCCCATCAAGCGCGGGCGACCGTTCACTCTCCGCCATCAGGCGGGGGAAGTCGTAGTCGGCGGGTCGCACCGCGACGAAGCCGCTGACCGAGGTTCCGGAGATGCCGAGCCGGTCGACGTCCATCTGCACAAGGCTTTGGCGGATCGTGCGGACCGTCGCGTCGTCGAGGTCCGGGCGGGCGACAAGGGGGGGCATCGCGAAAGTGGGCGACTGCGCGAGGACTCGGAAGTCGCCCGCAGGCCAGGCGGCGAGGGCCTCACCGCCGATGCAAGCCGCGTCGGCCGCGCCGCTGTGCACCTGGCTCAGATCGAGGTCCTGTGAATCGTTCTGGGTGACGGAGCCGAAGAACTCGTCGGGGCTCTCGGCCTTAAGTAGCCACCGCGCGAAGGGGACCCCGGCGATCGAGCGCTGGGTCAACGCGAGCCGGCCCCCTTCGAGATCTGCCAGCGATTCGAAGCGGCTCTGCCCAGCCACTACCAAGGCGGCCGTCTCCCTGCTGGTGCCGCCTACCACGGGGGCAGCAACGAGCCGGGCCGAGTCCGTGGTTTCGAGGTTCAGGTAGACGTAGATGGGGACTAGGGCGATGTCGACCTTGCCCGTGCGCACAAGCTCTTCTATCTCGGGATGGCTCAGCGCGTAGCGCAGCACGATCGGGCGGTCCAAATCTCGTCCGAGCTGGGAGAACGCCGAGGCGTACGCCCTCCACTCGATGGCACCGCCCGGCGTTCGGCCGATGCCCACGACCAGCGGGTCTGCCGACTGCGCAAGCTCGCGGTCGGGCGCGGCATCCGGGCCGTAGAGCAGGGAGCCATAGAGGAACCACATCAAGACGGACCCGCCTACCGCAATGAGAACCGTGGTCAGCAGGGAGATGAGGAGCAAGCGCCGAGACAGCCGGCGAACCTGCGGTGCAATCTCGGAGTCTCCGCTCATCGCGCCGCTCAGTCCTCCCCCGTCTCTACACGCTCCTTCGAGTATAGTCTCGGGCCGCGTTACTCGAGGGGTGGCATCGGCCAGAGCGCCTGCTGACCCTCGCTCATGAGCAACCTCATCTGGTGCGCAGTGAGTGAGTACTTCTCGCGGATTTCGGCCTGGTACCTGGCTTCGAGGCTCATCCGGAACACGAAGTGCTTGTCTTGGTCGGTGATGTCGTCCTCTACAAGCGGGTACTTCGCACTTGCTTCACTGATGGCGCGGTCCTCAGCTGCTACCCACTCCCAGTAGCAGGCCTTTCGCTGCTCGAGAGTCAAGCCGAACCTAAGCTCCTCGCCAGGCTGCTCGTCATCGCTGCCCGGCTTGCTGTCCGCGTCGTCGTCTTCGTCCTTCGTTGACGGCGAGTCTGATGAGTTGTCGTCGGATGCGTCGAGCGCGACGCGTTTCGACTCAGCCGCAGCGGCAGCCTTCTCCCGAGAGTCCGAGAGAGTTGCGGCTGGAGGCGTTGTGGCGCCTGCGGTGGCGGCAGCTGATGACGCGACGATCGACGCCGTCTCGGTGGCGATGGGCTGTTCTTGTGTGGTCACCGGGGGCTTAGATGCCGATCGAGCGTATCCCACCCCGAGTCCGACAAGGGCCAGGACGACGGCAAGGGCGATCACGATACGCGGTTTCACGAGCAATCCTCCGGAATTGTGGGGCCGAGTGAATCGTACACGATGCGATGCGGAGTGCAGCATCAAGGCCGGTGCCGCCCTCTAGTTCGGCACCGGCCTTGACTGGTAGTGAAGAAGACCCTAATCCCCTCACTAATACGCACATTAATGATCAAGTGCACCATAGTTCAAGAAGAAAAGGACGAAACGGCGGCTAGCGCTGCCCGATTGGTGAAAGAG
>DATHUB010000281.1:0-3462 GCA_035462695.1 Coriobacteriia bacterium
GAGGCTTGTCATGCGCCCGCAGCGCGTTAGTGATCTCCTCTGTGAGAAACGCCTTGTTCACTTGAAACCCCCATCTCCTCCGTCACGGTCCCTATACCTTACCGCTGCGGAAGCCGGATGGCGGGCTTCGTTGGCCGAACGCCACAGAGTGACGACATCTCCTAGGCCGTGGCCATCATGCTTTCGAGCGCACGGGAGCATGCCTGCTCACAGCTTCGGCACGACTCGGCACAGATGCGGCAGTGCTCGTGCTCGTGCCGCTCGCACTCCTCGGCGCAGGTTCGGCAGGCCTCGCGGCAGGCGTCGAGTTGCATCCGCAGAAGGCCGAACTGCTGGTGGCCGGGACGACCGATCGAGCGAGCCGATACAGCGCACTGGTCCGCGCAGTACAGGTTCAGCGAGATGCATTGCGCGAGCATCTGCACGTCCCGCTCGCTCAGGCAGGCATCCGCACAAAGGGTGCACGCTGCCTCGCAGGTGGCGATCTCCTGTAGAAGGACGGCGGGAGACGAAAGCTGCGTCTGCTGCTTCATGGGATGTGCCTCGAACATGCGACTGAGTGATTCCATGGCTCCTCCTCAGTACGGGTGTTCAAGTCGTATTCCCACCTGCGGTGGCGAGCCTGCTCCGTCGAGACGTAACGAGAACCCCACCTTCGGGTACATGTTCCACATCAAAGGAGTTGGTCGACGTGCATGACCAGCACAACGGTCTGTTGATAGCAGCCCTCTCGCTGATAGCCGTAGGGTTGCTAGGCGCGGCTATCACCGCGGTGAGTCTTAGCGCCCCGAAGCTCTCCCCTAGCGGACGTCTGAGCGATCAGCGTCTCGGCGACGGTTCGCCGAGCACCCGCGATTTCGCTTCCAATGGGGAGCGCATATTCCTCACGGGCGTGGGACATGAGGGACGAATCCTCGTGGAGTGGGATCCGTCTCGCGGGCGGATGGGGCCGCGAACGCGCACGAGATACGCGGACATGGGCTGCGCGGACTGCCACGGCATCGATGGTCGGGGCAGAAGGATCGGGATGATGTTCCCTACGTCCACACCCGACATTCGGTACAGCGCACTGACGGGTCCGCACGGGCAAGATGCGTCCGCCGGCTGGACGGACGCGCAGATTGCCAGAGCAGTCCGCGAGGGTGTCGAGCCGGACGGAGAGGAACTGGACCCTATGATGCCTCGGTGGGACATGGACGAGACGGACATGCGAGACACCATCAGCTACCTGAAGGAGCTCGACAGACGATGATGTGGGACGGTGCATCCGGGTACACAGGTCTGGGTTCGTGGATCGGCATAGGCTTCATGATGCTCTTCGGACTGCTGGTGCTCGCCGGGCTGACACTTCTCGTGATCTGGCTCGCGCGCAGTGGGCAGATCGGACACACGCAGGGCGATGCGGGAACGCAAGCGGCATGCGACATCGCTAAGCAGCGCTATGCCAGAGGCGAGATCTCGAGGGAGCAGCTCGACGAGATCTGCAGGACGGTCGGCCGCTGAGGCGTTGCATTCGCGCTGGCGCCCTACCTGAACTCCTTGCGAACATACGGTGACGTGAAGAGCGCAAGGGTGGCCGAGTACCCCGGCACGAACTCGATCGCCTCGCCGAGTTCAGGCGCACGCCCCGTGTCGCCCACATCGAGGATGAGGTGATCGCTCGACGCGCCGAGCACGATGACGCGTTCATCGACAGGCTGCAGCCCCTCTGCGGGCGCATCCTGGCGGCCGAGGGCGCAGATGGCGCGCATGCGATCTCCTCGGTCAACGAAGGTTGGCCGGGAGCCGAAGGCATCCTGCGCGCACTCGCCGATCGGGATCGAGGGCTTCGTCCGACACTCGATCACGGGCGCCGACACCGTGACCGCATCGGTGTGCAGCCCGAGGATGCGTTCGCGTGTCGCAGGATCGACGCCGAGCACTATCGCCTCTCCCACCCGCAGGTTGCCGACAGTCTCGGGAGCGAGGCCCCCGGCGATCAGCTGCAGCGAAGTCGAACTGCCCCCGGAGATCAGGAGCCTACGACCTATCCGCTTGGAGGCATCCTCAGCAAGCTGGGCGAGCAACCCGAGGTTGGCCGCGCTCGGCACGACGGATCCGTAGCAGGTGAGACTCGTTCCGAGGCCGAGAAGCTCGATGTTTTCGAGAACCTCGACCTGCTCCACGAAGCCCGCGACCTCTGTGGGCATCATGCCCTCGCGCAAGTCGCCAACGTCGACCATGCCTACCACCGCGTGTCGGGAGCCCTCTTGCGCGGCCGCCCGATCCAGTGCCCGACAGGCCCCGAGCTCGCTTTCGAGCGATACGTCGGTAAGCCGCACGACCTCGCCGGCGAGATCCGGTGGCGTCGAGCGCAGGATCCAGAACGGCGCATCGATTCCAGCGGCCCGCATGCGCTCCACGTTCTCGAGCCGCGACTCACCGATCGCTTTCACGCCGCCAGCGAGCATGGCGCGTGCGATTTCCGGCGTCCCACAGGTGACCTTCGTGACTCCGACCACATCGGCATCGCCGAGCGCTTCACAAACACGCCGCGCGTTCTCCTCGATCTTCCCGAGGTCGACCGTGAGGACGGCTTCCGCGAGCGTTCTCATTCGTACTCCTCCGCAAGTCCTATGCTCTGGCGCATCAGGTCGACGACCGCAGCCTCATCAAAGGCGCTCAACAGTGCACCACAGCACGCGAAGATGTAGGCGCGGTCGAGCACGCACGTTGCGTCTCCGGGTGGCAGAAGCCGGTCGCCCCCCTCACTCCCCCTCGCCGCCTGCAATGCCTCGACGCCGCGCGGCAACCGGGTGAGCGCTCCCCCCGTGCCGATAAGGAGCCGGCACGCTGTCAGGTCGCGACCCCGCGCGACCGTCTGTCGCCCACTCGGCGCGTACAGGTGTGCGAGCTGTCCGGCGTGCCGTTGGACCCCGGTGATAGTGGCGGTTCGAGCCAGTGAGACGGCGGATGCCAAGTCCTCCGGAGTCTGGGGTATCGCCGGCGGCAGGTGCTCCGGGCGCTCCGCCGAGGGCAGGATCTCGGCGACGTGGGAAGCGCTCACGAACGTGCCGAGATCGCCTTCCACGGTTCGCTTACTGTGCGGCTGAGGCTCGGTGAGCAAAGGCGCTATCTCGATGCTGCCGTCCGTGATCGAGTGGACATCGGTGGTCGCCCCGCCAACGTCGACCACGATGAGATCGCCGATCGTCTCGGCGAGCTTCTCGGCGGCCAGCAGGACGGCGCCCGGCGTCGGAAGGATGCGCCCGCTCACTATCTCGCCGATGCGACTCATGCCTGGGGCGTGGATGATGTGCTCCTCGAACGCGTCGTGAATGACGTGGCGCGCGGGGACGATGTCCAGCTGATCGATGCTCGGATAGACGTTGCGCGTGACGCGAACAGGGAAACCGGCGTCCTCAAGCAGTAGCTGCGCGTCCGCACAGACGGCCGAGTTTCCGCCGTACACGACGATCGGTC
>DATHUB010000282.1:0-2922 GCA_035462695.1 Coriobacteriia bacterium
GATGCACGCCGCCGATGCCTCCGGTCGCGAAGAGCCGGATGCCGGCGAGCGCCGCCAGGACCATCGTGCCGGCGACCGTCGTCGCGCCGTCGGCGCCTCTCGCCACGAGCACGCCGAGGTCACGCCGCGACGCCTTGGCGATACGTTCGGGCCCCGCGGTCGCGAGTAACTCCAGCTCTGAGTCGGTCAGGCCCACCGCCGGTACGCCGCCGAGTATGGCGATGGTCGCGGGGACCGCGCCCTCATCTCGGATCAACCGTTCGCAGGTGAGGGCGCAGTCGAGATTGGCGGGATACGGGAAGCCGTGGCTGATGATCGTCGACTCGAGGGCCACAACCGGCCGCCCTCCAGCGAGTGCGTCCGCGACCTCCTCGGACAGACGCACGCTCCCTTTCACTGCTGCTCCCACTCCTTGATCGCCTCCTGAAGCGCCCCGGCCCCCACGTGTTCGCTTACCGTGGAGTGGCTGCCAAGCGTGACGCCCGCGAGGTGCGAGCCGAACCGGGCGCACTCGGCGAGGGGGCGATCGGCAAGCCTGGCCGCGACTACGCCCGCCGTGAACGCATCGCCGGCACCGGTCGCGTTCGCGATGTCGACCTGCGGCGCGTCCATCCAGCCGGTCTCCGTGGCGTCGGCGTAGCAGCTGCCGAGAGCCCCTGCGGTCACGAAGGCGGTGCCTGCCCCGCGCTCGAGCAGCCGGTGCGCCAGCGTCTCGATCTGCGAGCGCGTCTCAGGATCGGGCTGGCCGAGCAGCGCGGCGGCCTCGAGCCCGTTGCCCTTCACGATCGCCAACTTCGCGAGCAACGTTCGCGCTCGGGGAGCCTTCGTAGTCGAAACCAGGTCGAGCGCAATGGGGACCGAGGTCGCCTCGGCGAGCCACTCGAGCGTCTCCTCAGGCAGGTTCGTATCCGCGACGACCAGGTCCGATGACTCGAGCGCGCCGCGCCGCGCCTGCAGCACACGAGGCGTGAGCCTGTCGAGCGGACGCATGTCGGAGACGGCCAAGGCCATGTCGCCCTCGTCGTCGAGTATCGCAAGGTAGACCGAGCCGGCCAGGTCGCCACAGACCAGCGAGGGGGCGGTATCGATGCGAGCTGCTCGGCAGGCACGCTCAAGCTCGCGCCCATGAGCGTCGGAGCCGAAGCCCGTGAGCAGCGTCGTCCGCACACCGAGGCGAGCAAGGTTCTCGGCGATGTTGCGCCCCACCCCACCGGGGCTCATGCGCACTTCCCCCGGATTCGAGTCGAAAGCCACGAGCGGGGCCGCGGAATGACCGACGATGTCGGTGTTCGCTCCCCCGAGGACGGTAACGCGCGCGGACGCAAGCGAAAGCGACATCGGTCTCCCCGGAACGGCAACTGATCGGTAGTAGGAGGATACCCGACTCGGAGTGCCGTCTATGGCCACGCTGCGAGAACGACGGCGGCGAGCGCGAGCGCAACCCCGAAGCGCTGAAGCCCGTGAAGCCGCTCGCCGAGCATGATGCGGGCGAGCAGCACGGTTACGACCGGGTAGAGCGAGCCGAGCACGGAGGCCACCGCGAGGGGCCCGATGCGAATGGCGCTGATCATCGTGACGTTGGCCGCCGCATCCAGAAGGCCGGCGCCGGCGGTGGAGCGACGAGCGGTCGGGTCGATTCGCAGGGTCCCTCGGCGAATGAGCGCAAGGGCAGCGAGCATGGTGAACGAGGTCACCCGCGCAGCGAACAGCGGCCAGAAGCCGCTTGCGTCACCTGCGAACGAGAAGGAGATGAACGAGCCGGCGAAGGCGACGCCTGCGACCAGCGAGAGCACGATGGCCGAAGGGGGAAGTCCCGGGTCGTTCTCATGATGCTGTTCGGGCGAGGAGCTCGCGCTCACGATGATCGTCGCGAGCAGGGCCAGAGCCAGTCCCACGAGCGACGTCGTGCCCAGCTGCGCGCCCTGCGAGAAGTCATACAGCGCTGGCAGGGAGCCCGAGAGTGCCGCCGTCAGCGGCGCCACCACGCTCATGCGGCCGCGTGCGAGCGCAGAGTAGAGAGCCGCGACTCCGATGCCTCCCGAGACGCCCGCGCTGACCCCCGCGGCGATGGCAGCAGCCGAGAAAGGAGCAGGAAAGAGCAGCACGGCGAGGGTGAAGAGTACGACGCCGATGCCGTGCGCGGCCGCCGTCACCGCGATCGCGGACTCCCGCCGGCTCGCGATGCCGCCGAGGAAGTCCCCGACACCGAAGAGGGCCGAGGTAGATACGGCGAGCATGACGGTCAGCATGGTGCTCGAAGAGTCCAATCGGTGACGTGCCCGGCGGACGACAAGCGTAGCACTGGAAGACCGGGTCCCCGGCGCTCGCACCCCCACGTTCCTTCCCGTATCGTGAGTCTGCGGGGGATTCAACTTGCTGAAAGCACGAGGGGGAGCAACGTCTCATGACGATCGATTCCGCGCACCCGCGACCGCTACGCGTCTGTGTGACTGGAGCCGAGTGCACCGGCAAGACGACGCTGGCCGAGGCGCTCGGCGCACGACTCAGCGTCCCCGTCATCCATGAGACCGTACGCGACTACTTCGCCGAAAAGGCCCGACGTGGTGACGCGAGTGTCTACGCCTCCGACATCCTGCATGTAGTCGCAACTCAGGCGGAGACCGAGGACCGCGCGCCACTGGGCTCGCCCCTACTCGTGCTCGACACCGACGTGTTCACCATCGCCGTGTGGGCCCAGCGCTATCTCACTCACCGCCCCACCGAGATATTCGAACTCGCAGCGCGACGGCAGCGCGGATCTTCCTGCATCGATCTCTACCTGTTGACGGCACCCGACCTCCCCTTCGAGCATGACGGAGTGAGGGGGTCTCATGAGTCGCGAGACCAGATGCACGAGGTCTTCGCTGAGGAGTTAGCGCACAGCGGGCGTCGGTATGTAGAGGTGTACGGAGATGTCCAGGC
>DATHUB010000283.1:0-6873 GCA_035462695.1 Coriobacteriia bacterium
TGCCAATGACGAGCTCGGCGTGCCTGACTTCTGCTTCATGCTGGCTGACGTGGTCGTCGCCTTCGATCACGCCCGTCGCGTGATGCAGGTGATTGCCCCGGTGAGGCCGGGCGGGGCACCTGAGATGGCCTACGACGCCGCGCTGAAGCGGATCGACAGCTACCTTCGGCGGATAGACGAGGGACCGCGTGGTGCCGAGCTCGGCGAGGTAGGCCTCGTTGAAGAGGTGCCGCTGCACGCGCATACGGGGCACGACGAGTTCATCGAACAGGTGAAGACCGCCAAGGAACACATCGCGGCTGGCGACATCTTCCAGGTCGTTCTGTCGCAGCGCTTCTCGGCACCCTTCGAAGGCAACGGCCTCGATCTCTACCGGGTGCTGCGCGCCGTCAATCCGAGCCCCTACATGTTCTACGTCCGGACACGAGACGTGACGCTCGTGGGGTCGAGCCCTGAGCCGCTTGTGCGCGTCGAGGGCGACAGCGTCCTCACCCGTCCGCTCGCGGGGACTCGTCCCCGGGGCGCGACGGCCGCCGAGGACGGCAGACTGCGCGCCGATCTGCTGGCGGACGAGAAGGAGCGTGCGGAGCACGTCATGCTGGTCGACCTCGGCAGAAACGACCTCGGCCGTGTCTCGAGTCCCGGATCGGTGAGCGTCGACGAGCTCATGGAGGTCGAGTACTACAGCCACGTGATGCACATCGTGAGCAACGTGACTGGCACGCTCGCCGAGGGGTGCGACGCTGTCGACGCGCTCGAGGCCACGTTCCCTGCGGGAACCGTCAGCGGTGCTCCGAAGGTTCGGGCGATGGAGCTGATCGCCGAACTCGAGCCAGCAGCGCGCGGCCCGTACGCCGGCACCGTCGGCTACTTCGGGCTCGATGGCGCGATGGACATGTGCATCACGATCCGAACCGTCGCCCTCGTCGATGGCCGCGCCTATCTCCAGTCGGGCGCAGGCATTGTCGCCGACTCCGATCCAGAGCGTGAGTACGAAGAGTGCCGGCATAAGGCCGCCGCGCTGCACAGGGCGCTCGAACTGGCCGCCGGCATGCACGCGGGCGAGGAGGCGGTCGCATGATCCTCGTCATCGACAACTACGACAGCTTCACCTACAACCTCGTGCAGCTTCTGGCAGCGCTCGGAGCCGAGGTCGAGGTGCGGCGCAACGACACGCTGACCGCCGAGGAGGCCCTCGCGCTGGCGCCCACCGGCATCGTGATCTCCCCGGGGCCGGGCACGCCCGACGACGCCGGCATTTCGCGCGAGGTCATCAGGTCGGCCTCCAATGCCGGCGTGCCGGTACTCGGCGTCTGCCTCGGCCATCAGTCGATCGCCGAGGTGTTCGGCGCCACGGTCTGTCGCGCTCCTCGGCAAGTGCACGGCAAGACCGACGAGGTGAGTCACGATGGAGCGGGCGTCTTCGCCGGCGTACCGTCGCCGTTCACCGCGACCCGTTACCACTCGCTGTGCGTGGACGAGTCGACCGTGAGCGCCCCGCTTCGCGTGACGGCCCACACGCCTGACGGCGTCGTCATGGGGCTGCAGCACGACTCCTTGCCGGTATTCGGCGTCCAGTTCCATCCCGAGAGCGTGCTCACGCCTGAGGGAACGAAGCTGCTCGCCAACTTCCTCGACATTGCCGGCGAGGTCCCTCTGTCGGGTGAGGCGAGCGGGGCGCCCGCCGTGGTTGCCGCCGCTGGCGGCACCGCCCGCGCGAGTATCGCCGCGGCCGAGGTCGAGACGGTCCAGCAGGCGATCGGACGGGTGAGTTCGGGCGAGTCACTCTCCGAGGCCGAGGCCGAGCGGGTGATGGGTTCGATCATGGACGCCGAGGCAACCGACGCGCAGATCAGCGCTCTGGTGGTAGGGATGCGCATGAAGGGCGAGACCGTCGACGAGCTCGTCGGCTTCGCTCGTGCGATGCGTGGGCGCGCGACCGTCGTCACGCCTCTGTCGCCCGACGTCATCGACACCTGCGGTACCGGTGGCGACGGGCTGCACACCTTCAACATCTCGACCACCACCGCTTTCGTGCTCGCGGGAGCGGGCGTTCCGGTCGCGAAGCACGGCAACCGCGCCGTCTCCTCAGCAGCCGGAAGCGCCGACGTGCTCGAGTCACTCGGCGTCGACCTGTCCATCGGTGCGGCGGACATGGCCCGGTGCGTCGACGAAGTGGGAGTCGGCTTCCTGTTCGCTCAGGCGCTGCACGCGAGCATGCGGCATGCGGGGCCGGCCCGGCGTGAGATCGGGATACGCACGGTCTTCAACATCCTCGGACCGCTGACGAACCCGGCCGGGGCGAAGCGGCAGCTGCTCGGCGTCTACGATCCGAAGCTCGCGCCCGTGATGGCGGAGGTGGCGGGACGTTTGGGCTCCGAGCGCGTGCTCGTCGTCAACGGTCATCCGGGTATGGACGAGGTCTCGGCAAGCGGGCCGACCACCGTCGCCGACTACCAGGACGGTGTGGTGCGCGTGTACGAGATCACTCCGGAACAGGTCGGTATCGCGCGCGGCACGGTTGCGGACATCGCCGGCGGGGATGCCGAGGAGAATGCCGTGATCGTACGGCAGGTTCTGCGAGGGGACACCGGACCGCGTCGTGATGTCGTGCTGCTTAACGCAGGACTGGCGCTGGTGGCGGCGGGCAAGGCGACCGATCTGGCCGAGGGCGTGGAGCAGGCACGAGAGAGCATCGACAGCGGCAAGGCGCTCGGTGCGCTCGATGGGCTGGTCGCGCTGTCCGGACGCCTCGGGCAGGCCGCACGCACGCAGAAGGAGGCCTCGTGAGCTTCCTCGACGACATGGTGGTGCGGCGCAAGGCGCGGATAGCGGCCGAGTACGGCGAGATCTCGGCAGCCGACCGCGAGCGACTCGCTTGTTGTGCGCGGCCCGTGCGCGACTTCGCGGCCTCGCTCACCGAGCGCTCTGATGTCGCCGTCATCGCTGAGGTGAAGAAGGCGTCACCGAGCGCGGGTCCGATCGCCCCATGTTGCGAGGCGTCGAAGCAGGCGTTGCACTACCAGGACGGGGGAGCGGCGGCAATCAGCGTGCTGACGGAGCCCGAGAGCTTCGGCGGCTCTTACGCGGACCTCTCCGACGTCGCCGACGCCGTCGACGTGCCGGTCTTGTGCAAGGACTTCGTCGTCGACCCCGTGCAGCTGTTCGTGGCACGCGGTCATGGTGCCGACGCGATCCTGCTGATGGTCAGCGTTCTGGGCGAATCGGTGGCCGAGTACATCGACCTTGCCGACACGCTCGGGATGAACTCGCTCGTCGAAGTAGTGGACGAGCGGGAGCTGGCAATCGCCTCAGCCGCCGGGGCGAAGATCGTTGCGGTGAACAGCCGAGACCTTCACACGCTTCAGGTGGATGGTCGAAAGGCCCGCAGGGTGATCGCCGAGGTAGTTGCGGCAGGGCTTGTGGCCGTGGCGGCGAGCGGCGTGAAGAGTCGGCCGGACGTCGAGCAGGCCGCCGAGGCGGGAGCTGATGCGGTCCTCGTGGGCGAAACGCTCATGCGAGCCGATTTCCCCGAAGACGTACTGGAGGTTTTGACGGGCGTCCGAAAGTCGGTGCCCGTGCGTTGATAGCAAGCGTCCCCCTCAAAGCACCACTCCAAGACCGGTGTCAACGTGTGTACGAGACGACAGAATCGGAAGGAGCAGCACCCATGTCATCAGACAAGACACGATTTGGGCTCGACGAGACCAGGATTCCTGAGGCCTGGTACAACATCATGCCCGACCTCAAGAACCCGCCGGCGCCGCCCAAGGCGTTTGCGCCCGACGGCACAGAGCTCTCTCCCGAGCAGGTCGGCGAGCGCCTCGCGTCGATCTTTCCGACGGAGTGCCTCAAGCAGGAGATGTCGCCGGATCGCTGGATAGACATTCCGGGAGCCGTCATCGATGTGTACAAGACGTACCGTCCCTCACCGCTGTTGCGCGCGAAGCAGCTCGAGCGAGTCCTCGGGCTGCCCGACGGAGTCAAGATCTTCTACAAGTACGAGGGCGTGAGCCCCGCGGGCTCACACAAGCCGAACACCGCGATTCCGCAGGCTTACTACAACAAGCAGGAGGGCATCACTAAGATCTCCACCGAGACCGGTGCAGGACAGTGGGGCAGCGCGCTCTCGATCGCCGGTGCGCTCTACGGCATCGACATCGAAGTCTTCATGGTAGGCGTCTCCTACGATCAGAAGCCGTACCGCCGCATCCTCATGGAGACCTACGGCGGCACCGTACACAAGTCGCCGAGCGCGCTGACCGATGCCGGCCGCCACGTGCTCGCCATGGACCCCGACTCGACCGGTTCGCTCGGCATCGCCATCTCCGAGGCCGTTGAGGTCGCCATCAAGAACCCGGACACGCACTACGCGCTCGGATCGGTGCTCAACCACGTCTGCCTGCATCAGACCATCATCGGCCTCGAGGCGATCGAGCAGATGGCACTTGCGGATGAAGAGCCCGACGTGGTCATCGCGTGCGTGGGCGGCGGCTCCAACTTCGCGGGTATCGCTTTCCCGTACTACCACCGCAAGCTGGAGGGCAAGAGCAACGCTCGGCTTCTGGCGGTCGAGCCGAAGGCCTGCCCGACGCTCACTGCCGGCGACTACCGCTACGACCTCGGCGACGAGGCGGGTATGACGCCGCAGATGCTCATGTACACGCTCGGGCACGACTTCGTCCCCGCCGGCATCCACGCTGGCGGCCTGCGCTACCACGGTGACTCTCCGCTCGTAAGCCAGCTGGTGCACGAGGGTGAGGCCGAGGCGATCGCAGTGGATCAGACTGCGTGCTTCGATGCGGCGGTGCAGTTCGCCCGCGCAGAGGGCATTCTGCCCGCACCCGAGTCCAGCCATGCGATTCTCGCCGCCATCAACGAGGCGATCGCGGCCAAGGAAGCGGGAGAGGACAAGACGATTCTCTTCAACCTCTCCGGCCACGGCCACTTCGACCTTGCCGCGTACGCTTCGTACAACGCAGGGGAGCTGCAGGACTTCGACTTCGCCGCCGGCGCGACGCTGTGTGGAGACGACTTGTAGGGCAGTGCACGAGAGCAGACGCATTATCGAAGACTCGAAGGGCTAGAAGCGCACAGGATGAGACGTACCAGGATCAAGATATGCGGGCTGACGCGAGCGTCAGACGCCGCAGCGGCCGTCGAGGCCGGGGCGGATGCCCTCGGAGTCATCTTCGCGCCCTCTCCCCGTCAAGTGACGGTGGAGCAGGCCGCGGAGGTGCTCGAGGGCGTCGCCCCTCCGGTCGCCCGGATCGGCGTATTCGTGGACCCCTCGGCAGAATTTGTAAACGAGGCGGTTAAGCGCTGCGGACTCACGGCAGTGCAGCTCAGCGGGCATGAAGACCCAGAGCTGTGCGATGCGATCTCGGTCCCCGCGATCAAGGCGCTGGCCGTTGGCACGGATTTCGGTCTAAAGGAGGCAGAGCCCTTTCGGGGGCACGCCGCCGCCCTTCTACTCGACACACTCGTCGCTGGCAAAGCGGGCGGTACCTCGCAAACATTCTCCTGGCAATCCATTGGCGTGCTGCCCGCCTGGGCTCTATTCTTCGTTGCCGGCGGCCTTTCGTCGGCCAACGTCATCGAGTGCGTTCGCACGCTTCGCCCCTTCGCCGTCGACGTCTCGTCCGGCGTCGAGTCTTCTCCCGGTATCAAAGACGCCGAGAAGATCACCGCGTTCGCCGCAGCCGTTCGGGCTGCCGATGAGGAGGTAGGCAGATGAGCACCCTGTTCCCCCGTGCCGAAGACGTCTATGCCGGTCCCGACACCAACGGGTTCTTTGGGCCCTACGGCGGACGATTCGTTCCCGAGACGGTGATGCCCGCGCTCTTGGAGCTCACCGCCGCCTACGAGGAGGCACGCGAGGACGTCGTCTTTCAAGAGGACCTGCGAGACCTCTACGCAGACTACGTAGGTCGACCGACCCCGCTCTACCCGGCGCGTCGGCTTGCCGAGAAGCTCGGGCTCGGGACGATACTTCTCAAGCGCGAGGACCTCTGCCACACCGGAGCTCACAAGATCAACAACACGCTGGGTCAGTGCCTGCTCGCCAAGCGCATGGGGAAGAAGCGGATCATCGCCGAGACCGGCGCGGGCCAGCACGGGGTCGCTACAGCGACGACCGCTGCGCTCATGGGTCTGGACTGCTCGGTGTTCATGGGTGTCGAGGACATCCGCCGCCAGGCACTGAATGTGTACAAGATGCGCCTGCTCGGGGCTGAGGTGGTTCCGGTCGACGAGGGGAGCGGCACGCTCGCCGATGCGGTGACCGCGGCGCTTCGCCACTGGGTCGAGCGGGTCGAGGACACGTTCTACGTGCTTGGCTCGGCAGTCGGACCTCACCCTTACCCGATGATCGTTCGGGACCTTCAATCCGTGATCGGCGTCGAGATCATCGACCAGCTGCGCGGAAAGGGGATCGGCGAGGTGGACGCGGTTATCGCGTGCATCGGGGGCGGCAGCAACGCGATCGGCACGTTCTATCCGTTCCTTCTCGCCGGCGATGAGTTCGGCAGCACGCAACTGATCGGCGCAGAGGCCGCGGGCAAGGGCATCGACACGAATCAGACCGGCGCTTCGATGACGCTCGGTTCTCCCGGCGTTATGCACGGCTTCTACAGTTACCTTCTCCAAGACGATGCGGGCAACCCTCTCGAGGCGTACTCGATATCGGCCGGGCTTGACTACCCCGGCGTGGGACCGGAGCACGCGTACTTCAAAGACGAGGGGCTCGTAACCTACGAGGCAGTGAACGACGCTGAGGCGCTCGCCGCTTTCGAACTGCTGACGCGGACCGAAGGCATCATCCCGGCCATCGAGTCGTCGCACGCCCTCGCGCTTCTGCCCCGTCTCGCCGAT
>DATHUB010000284.1:0-6814 GCA_035462695.1 Coriobacteriia bacterium
TGCTCGTATGCCGAGACGATCAGATGCGCACCGCCATCGGGAGCGATTCGGTTGAGAATGCCGATGAGTGCCGCGTTGTCGCTCTCAGTGCCGGCACCCGTGAACAGCACCTCGTTGGGACGCTCTGCGCCGATGCCGACAGCGAAACGCTCGCGCGCCTCCTCGAGGGCACGGTAGGAGTCGCGTCCTAACGCGTAGAGCGAGTTGGGGTTGCCAAAACGCTCACTGAAGAAGGGCAGCATTGCCTGAACGACGCGCTCGTCGACGGGCGTCGTTGCCGCGTAATCGAAGTAGACGTTCTCCATTGTCGTCGTGTCTCCCCTAGTCCTTGCGGTCGGTCTGACCGTCGAACTGCTCCTGGGCGCCGGCGAGTTCCGCCAGCGTCGTGGAATCGAACACTTCTCTCAATGCCCGAGTTGCACGCGCCCAGACGGGTGCGGCCGCACAAGCCCCGGCGTTTCCACACTCGGCTCCACGCTCGGAGTCGCAGACGCTGGCCGTCAACGGCCCCTCGAGTGCCTCGACGACCTGCAAAGTAGTGATCTTCCCAGGATCGCGCGCCAGAGCGAAACCGCCGCGGGCACCGCGCGAGGCGGTCACCAGATCGGCGCGTCGGAGTGCCACGAAGAGCTGCTCGAGGAAGCGCGCCGGGATGGCGCGTCGCTCGGCTATCTCTCGTGCGCTGGCCGGGCCGGCACCATAGCGGCAAGCCAACTCGATCATGGCTAGCAGTCCGTATTCGCTCTTCGCCGTAAGACGCATTCGGCCTCATTTCGTAATCCCTACTGATACTGTAATGATTAGACGAGGAGCGTTCTGGTGTCAATACATTTCTTACCGCAATAGTCGGAGATTGTGTCGACCGGATGCCCTATGGAACCAGCGTCGCAACTCAACCGTTCGTCATTGGGATCCGTCCGATTGCACCTGAAACCGTGCCACCCTTCTCGCCCGGCATGCCGTCCGCCGATTCGCTCGGCTGCCTGCTTGTTCCAGTGGGTTTTGCGGCGCTACTATGAGCATCCGCCCTGAGGGGCAGAGGTTTCGGGAAGGTCCATGGCCAACAGCCACCGGGAGGCGAAGACCCAATGGATCTGACCACCTGAAATGGCAGAGCCCCGGCAGCCGAGTCACTCGGCAACCGGGGCTCTGCTCATTCTCGGCAGGACGACTTCCCCGCTACATCTCCTTGAACAGGTTGGCCATCTCGATGGCGCCGACCGCCGCTTCCCAGCCCTTGTTGCCGGCCTTGGTCCCGGCCCGCTCCACGGCCTGCTCGATCGTGTCCGCCGTGATCACCCCGAACATGACCGGCACTCCGGTGTCGAGCGTGACCTTTGCGATACCCTTGCTGACCTCGGAGGCGACGTACTGGAAGTGCGGCGTGCCACCCCTGATGACGACTCCAAGGGCGAGGATTGCGTCGTAGCGTCCGGCGGCCGCGAGCCGCTGCGCAACGAGCGGGATCTCGAACGCCCCGGGGACCCATGCCACGTCGACGTCTTCAGCGGCCACACCGTGGCGGACGAGCCCGTCTTGGGCGCCGGACAGCAGCCGTGACGAGAGCAACTCGTTGAAGCGGCTGACAACGATGCCGACCTTGAGGCCGGTGCCTACCAAGTGACCCTCGTAGGTTGCCATCTAGTGGCTCCCTTCTTCTTGGGGCGCACGCTCATGCAAGATGAGTGTGTGCGCCATCTTCTCCTTCTTCGTCTTCAGGTACTCGTAGTTGGTCGCACACGACTCGACTTCGAGCGGCACCTGTTCGGTGATCTTCAGGCCGTAGCCTTCCAGCCCGACGATCTTGCGCGGGTTGTTTGTGAGCAGCCTGATCGAGCACAGGCCCAAGTCAGCAAGTATCTGGGCTCCGATGCCGTAGTCGCGCAGGTCTGCCGGGAAGCCGAGTGCCTCGTTCGCCTCGACCGTGTCTGCACCACGCTCCTGCAGTTCGTACGCCTTGAGCTTGTTCGAAAGCCCGATGCCTCTGCCCTCGTGGCCAACGATGTAGAGCACGACGCCCTGTCCCAACTCCTGGATGCGACGCATCGCCTCCTCAAGCTGCGCGCCGCAGTCACAGCGCAGGCTGTGAAAGACGTCTCCGGTGAGGCATTCGGAGTGAACTCGCACAAGCACGTCCTCGGCTTGATCGACGTCACCGACGACAAGCGCGAGATGCGTCCGTCCGTCGGTCAGGCTTTCGTAGCCGTAGGCCGTGAAGTCGCCGAAACGTGTCGGCAGGGTCACTTCGGACGAGCGCTCGACGAGTCTCTCGGTGCGTCGGCGGTAACGAATGAGGTCCGCGACGGTGATCATGAGCAACCCATGCTCTGCCGCGAAGACCTCAAGCTGCGGACGGCGCGCCATCGTTCCGTCAGGGTTGATGATCTCGCAGATGACGCCCGCGGGCACCAGACCCGCGAAGCGGGCCAGGTCCACCGCGGCCTCTGTGTGGCCTGCGCGTTCCAGCACGCCTCCTGCGCGCGCTCGGAGCGGGAACACGTGGCCCGGCATCGATATGTCGTCGGGACGCGCATCGGGCGCGATCGCGGTCAGGACGGTCTCGCAGCGGTCAGAGGCGGAGATTCCCGTGGTGATCTTGCCTTTCGCGCCGATGGAGACATGAAAGGCCGTCCCCTGTTCGGAGGTGTTGTCATCGGTCATGGGCGGGATCTTCAGCGCGTCGAGACGCTCTCCGGTCATCGGTGCACAGACGAGCCCACGCCCGTGCGTGATCATGAAGTTGATCGCCTCGGGAGTCGCCTTCTCTGCCGCCATGACGAGATCGCCCTCGTTCTCGCGGTCCTCGTCGTCGACGACCACGAGCATCCGGCCGGCCTTGATTTCCGCGATTGCGTCGTCTATCGATGCGAACGGTGCGTGAGGTGAATCGTGCATGCTCTACGATCCCTCCGTGAACTCGCGAAGGAGGTCGCCGAGGCCGCGCTTGGGTACCGGTGGTCCCGCGTCCGGATCGGCGTACAGCTCGACGAAGCGTCTGACGTACTTCGCCATCATGTCGATCTCGATATTCACGGGAGCTCCGATCGGCTTCTCTTTGAGGGTGGTCGTCGCCTCGGTGTGAGGTACGACGGCAGCGGCGAAGCTCTCGCCCCGGATCTTGGCGACCGTCAGCGAGATGCCGTCCACCGCTATCGAGCCCTTGGGCAACACGTACTGCATGAGTGGTCCGGGGACTTGGAACTGATAGACGGTGGAGTTGCCGGCCGGATGACGGAGCAGAAGGCGGCCCATTCCGTCGATGTGGCCGGAGACCATGTGGCCGCCGAGCCGGTCGGAGAGTCGCAGCGCGCGCTCGAGATTCACCTTGCCGCCCGGCTGCAGACCACCGAGCGTCGTCTTTGCCAGCGTCTCTTCGCTCACGTCGGCAACGAACGCGCCTCTGATGAAGCGAGCGACGGTCAGGCATGCACCGTCGACGGCTATGGAATCACCGAGCGCCATGTCACGCCCGAATTCAGGTGCGTACACCTCAAGCTGCGCTCCGCCAGCAACGCGCTCGACCCGCGTGATGATTCCCTGTGTCTCGATAAGACCGGTGAACATCTGCTTCCCTTTCAGCTGCTAGGAATCGACGCCGAGGGGCGCCAAACCACGACCGACACATCGCCCACGATACCCGCCTCGACGGGCGAGAAGCGCCTGATGAGCGCGTTGTTCTCGTGCTCCACGTCACCATCGAAGCATCCAAGCCCGCTCGAACCACCCATACCGCCGGCAGTGACGGTGACGAGCTCGTCTACGAGGCCCTCTCGCCAGAGTGCGCTGAAGAGCTCCGCACCAGGCTCGATGAGGACGTCGTTCACGCCTCTCGTGCCGAGCAGATCGAGAGCGCCGCTCAGACTCGATGCGCCTTCGACGATCACGTCATCGGGCAAAGCCCCGAGCCGTTCTCGGTCTGCGTCCGGACCGCTGATGAACAGGGTGGGCGCAGACCCATCCGAGAAGACCTTCGAGTCGGCACCGGGCACTGTCGATCGGGACAGGACGACCCGCAGCGGCTGGTGTTCGGCCAGACTCCCCAGCTCGTCACGCACCGTGAGCGCCGGGTCATCGGAGTGCACGGTCCGCGCACCGACGAGGACCGCATCCACCATAGCGCGCAGCCGCCTGGTGACAGTCGCCCCGGATGGCCCGGTAATGGCGGCACGCTGACCTGGCGAGAACGCGACACGGCCATCCAAGGTCAGCGCCAGCTTGACCGTCACTCGCGGACGGCCGACAGCCAGTCGCATGAGCCAGCCGGCATTGAGCTCCTGGAAGGGCGTGGGGTCCTCGGCGATCTTCACGGTCAGACCCGCATGGCGAAGAGCCGATACTCCCCCACCCGCCTCGGGCGAAGGATCGAGCATTCCTATCACGACGCTTGATGCGCCCGAGGCGATCACGGCGTCGACGCACGGTGGAGTGCGTCCGTGATGACGACAGGGCTCAAGGGTCACGTAGACATCGGCCCCCTGTGCACTCGCGCCCGCTTGAGCCAAAGCAAACACTTCGGCGTGCGGCTCCCCGGCGCGCGGATGATAGCCTTCTCCGACGATCTGGCCCTCGCGCACTACAACACAGCCGACGAGCGGATTCGGGGCCGTATGGCCGAGTGCGCGTGCCGCCAAGGCGACGGCACGAGACAGATGGGGGTCAGCAACCCTCGATGCGACGTCTGAGAACAGACGCAATTTGGACCTTCCTTCTCCCGTCCGGACTGTGACCGTCGGCTCCGGAATCACACCGGATCGGCCCCTCTCGGGGTTCGCGGGCTGTTACCGCCGGTGGGGAGTTTCACCCCGCCCTGAAGAAAGCGCCTCGGATTGTAGCAGCTCGGGAAGGCCGGCTGCTAGTAGCCGCGCAACATCGAGAGCAGCCAGAAGAGCACGCCGGCCACGCAGAAGATCACGATGATCCTGACCAGGAGACCGAGAAGGAAGGCTCCCCAAGGCTTGTCGTTCACGCTTCTCAGACGCTCGAGCCTGGCGTTGGTTGAGTCCTTCGCCGCATCGAGACGCGCGAGACCGTTGGGGCTCCATCTGTCGAAGAAGCTCATCGGAGAGCCCGCGGTGTCGTCACGCTCGGCGAATCGCTCCGGCGCCGGCCGCGCGTATCGCGGTGATAGCCGCTGCCGGATCCACCGTGCAGAAGACCGCGTTGCCCGCGACGAGGCACCGTGCGCCCGCCTCACACACAAGGGCGGCAGTCTCGGGATTGATTCCGCCGTCGACCTGGATGATCGGAGAAACGCCCTCGGCGTCGCACAGCTCAGCGAGCTCGGCGACCCGCTCCACGGTGCGCGGGATGAACGACTGTCCACCAAACCCGGGGTTGACGCTCATCAGGAGAACCATGTCGACCTCGCCGAGCACCTCGCGGATCGAGGTCACCGGAGTGGCGGGATTTAGGGTGACGGCCGGGGACGAGCCGGACTCCCGGATGCGCCTCAAGGTGCGGTGCAGGTGTGGCGACGCCTCGACGTGCACGCTGACGCTGTCGGCCCCCGCCTCCAAGTACCAGTCGATGGTCTGGTCGGCATTTTCGATCATCAGGTGCACGTCGAGCGGTTTAGTGGCGACACGCTTGAGTGCCTTGATGACGGGAGGGCCGATCGTGAGATTGGGCACGAAATGGCCGTCCATCACGTCGATGTGAATGTAGTCGGCACCGCCCATCTCGATGATGGCGACAGCTTCGGCGAGTCTCGTGAAGTCCGCCGAGAGAACCGACGGAGCGATCAGGATCCGGTCTTCGACCATGTTGGTCCCCCCATGGAGTACGGACTAGTCGTTGACGAAGCCCATGCCGTGCAGCTCGTCGCGCGCTTCTCGGCCCATCAGCAACGCGCCGACCTCTCGCGGGTCGACACCGTCGTAGAGAACGGCCCGCACGCCTTCCGTGATCGGAAGTTCCACGCCTTCGCGCTTGCCGAGCTCCGCGACGGTCACGCAGCTAACGGCCCCCTCGGCGACCATGTGGGTCTTGTCGTAGAACTCCTGCATCGAGCCGCCCTTGGCAACGAGTTCACCGAGCCCGCGGTTGCGCGAGTGTCGCGACGTGCAGGTAACGATGAGGTCGCCCATGCCGGCGAGGCCCATGTAGGTCAGTGCATTCGCGCCGAGCGCCGAACCCAGTCGTGTGATCTCGGCGAGGCCGCGCGTCATCAACGTCGCCTTCGTGTTGTCACCGTATCCCAGCCCATCGCACATGCCTGCAGCGATCGCGACGACGTTCTTGCTCGCTCCAGCCAGCTCGACCCCCGTCACGTCGGGGTTCGTGTAGACGCGGAAGAACGGGGTCATGAAGGCGTCCTGGAAGAGGCGGCCAACGGGCTCTTCGTACGACGCAACGACAGTCGCCGACGGAATCCCTCGGCTGACCTCCTCGGCGTGGTTGGGACCCGAGAGGCCGGCGAGACGCCCGCGGTTGCCGAGCACGTCTTCGAGGACCTCGGTCATTAGCATAAGGGTCCCGTTCTCGACGCCCTTGCTGAGGATCACGACGGGGACGTCTGACCCCAGATGCGGCTTCATCGACTCAGCGGTGGCGCGAACGCCCACGCTCGGCGTGACCATGACCACGGCCTCGGCTCCCTGCAACGCCCGTTCGATATCGGCCGAAGCGTACACGGAAGGCTCAAGCTCAACCTCGGGGAGGTATATCGGGTTGCGATGCTTGGCGTTGACGCCCTCGGCAATCTCGGTCTCGCGCGCCCACAGCCGAACGTCGTGTCCTTTGCCTCCAAGAAGCCAGCAGACAGCGGTTCCCCACGAGCCTGCTCCGATGACCGAGATGCGCATGAGCTACTTCC
>DATHUB010000285.1:0-1939 GCA_035462695.1 Coriobacteriia bacterium
AGGTCAAGCAGCTCCCCAAGCTCGCAACATCGAGAATTTCACGACGATCTTGCCGACGTTCGTTGATCCTGGCCTGGAAACGGAACTTCTCAAGCGTGGCGTCGATATCAGGGCTACGCCGCTACAGACTTCGTCAAATCCTTTACTGACGCTATTGTCAGCCTTCGGCCCTGCGCTCCTCATTATCGGCCTCTATGTCTGGCTCTTCCGTCGCGCCGCGCAACAAGGCGGCGGAATGCTGGGTGGGTTCGGCGGCATCGGCAAAAGCAAGGCAAGACGCTTCGACAAGGAAACCGAAACGAAGGTCAGCTTCGACGACGTCGCCGGCATCGAAGAAGCCGAGAACGAATTGGTAGAAATCGTTGACTTTCTTAAGAACCCGGAGAAGTACACCCGTCTCGGTGGCACCGCTCCCAAAGGCGTTCTTCTGGTGGGAGCGCCCGGAACGGGCAAGACGCTGCTTGCGCGAGCGGTGGCTGGAGAGGCCGAAGTACCGTTCTTTTCGATGAGTGGATCGGAATTCGTGGAGATGATCGTAGGAGTAGGTGCCGCGCGCGTGCGCGACCTCTTTCAGGAGGCGCGAAAGCATGCGCCAGCCATCATCTTCATCGACGAGATCGACTCCATTGGCCGCGCTCGCGGTCAGGCGATCGTTGGCGGAGCCAGTGAGCAAGAGCAGACGCTGAACCAGATCCTTTCGGAGATGGATGGGTTCTCAAGTCGCGAAGGGGTGATCGTGCTTGCCGCGACCAACCAGCCCGATGTACTCGACAGGGCGCTACTGCGCCCGGGCAGGTTCGATCGCCGCGTGGTCGTCAACTTGCCGGACAAGAAGGGCCGCGAGGCAATATTCAGGGTCCATACGCGCAAGGTGCCGCTCGCAGTCGATGTCGACCTCGAGGATATCGCGATGACAACACCGGGGGTTTCCGGCGCGGACATCCGCAATCTTGTGAACGAGGCGGCGCTTCTGGCTGCGCGTCGCCTACAAGACAAGGTTCACCACAAGGACTTTATCGACGCGCTCGAGAAGATTGTGCTCGGGCCTGAGCGCCCCATTATCCTGAGCGAAGCAGACAAGGAGCGCGTGGCTTACCACGAGGGCGGGCACGCCATCCTGGGATTGGTGGTGCCCGGCGCTGATCCGGTCCATCGTGTCACCATCGTCCCGCGGGGGCAGGCACTTGGTGTGACCTATCAGCGGCCGCTTACGGACCGCTATAATTACCCCGAAGACTATCTGCGCGCGAAGATCATCGGCATGCTGGGCGGACGTGCGGCAGAGGAGGTCGTCTACGGCAGCCGGACGACAGGCGCGGAAAACGACATCGAACAGGCAACCGGGCTGGCTCGCCAGATGGTTACCCGCTGGGGCATGAGCGACAAGCTCGGCATGGTCCAGCTCGCTCCGAGGCAGAACAACTGGGTTGGCCCAGCCTCGCTGCCCGGCGCGAGGCCTTACAGCGAAGAGACGGCTAATCTCATCGACCTAGAAGTGGCGCGCATCATCCATGAGTGCCACGAAGAGGCCAAACGTTTGCTTGGCGAGCACCGGGCCAGGCTCGACGCGCTTGTTGCAGCACTGATGCTACGGGAGTCACTGGATGAGAAGGAGATACTCGAGGCGACCGCGCTGCCCCCGGCCCCGCTTCTTCCCGATCGTCCGAAAATGTCGGACGTGACTCTGAAAGCCCCGGCGCAAACAGGACCTTAATGTGCCTGTTGACTTGCCTCGACCACTACCGCCGGTGATTGCAATCGCACCCATGAACGGTGCCGCGCACGTCCCTACTAGGCGATACGCAAGGCGCGGTCTCTCGCATCCGCCTGTTAGAACGACCAGGCGTCGCTCACCGGTGGGAATCCGCAAAGACGACTTCACAAGGTTGCTTTCGGCCTAGCGCTGTCTTCGACACCGTTCCAGTCCCGACCTTAAGTC
>DATHUB010000286.1:0-1980 GCA_035462695.1 Coriobacteriia bacterium
GCCCTGTGATCCGGCCGCCTTGGGCGGCTGGATCTGTTTCGCCTCACCTCGACCCGGAGCGCTGTCATTCTCGCCGCTCCAATCGAGTGCGCCAGCGGGGTTCTCTGGCCCTCGCCGCTGCCGTCCGATCACGACCTCCTCAAGACGATCTGAAATTCGGGCTTGACTTCTGTCGTACGGCGTACGATAAAGGGTATGTAGCTTTTAGTACATCGTACGATTCATGGTCCGCCCACTGGACGCGGGCCCGCAGGAGGGGGTTTCAGATGAGGACAAACGACGCGAGAGGCATGACGGTAAGGACGCTTTGGCCATTCTTCGGTATGGCATTCGGCCTGTCGTGGGGGCTGGCCGCCCTAGCGATATTCTTCCAGCCGCAGCTTGAGCCGATCTTCGGCCCCATCGGCTACACCAACCCGCTGTTCATCATCGCCGTGTATGCGCCGGGCCTCTCCGGCATTTTTCTCGTGATCAAGCACTACGGGCTCGGCGGTTTCCGCAGCTACCTGAAGCGACTCACCCTGTGGCGGATGCCCTCGGCGTGGGCGGTCTACCTGATTCTCGGCATCCCGGCCGCGTTCTATCTGGCCGCCGCGATCAAGGGCGCCTCGCTCGCATTCCCGTTCACTCCTTGGTACACCGTGGTTCCCGCTCTGCTGATCGGCCTCGCCATCGGTCCGATGGAGGAGTTCGGATGGCGTGGCGTCGCGCTGCCGCTGTTGCAGCGCAAGTTCCGTCCAATCGTCGCGGACCTGATCCTGTCCGTCCTCTGGGCCGTGTGGCACGTGCCTGCGTTCTTCATGAGCGGCACGCCGCAGAGCAACTGGTCGTTCCCGGCGTTCTTCGTGGGGGTCATCTCCATCTCGTTCATCCTCACGCCGCTGTTCAACGCCGCGCGTGGCAGTATCCTGATCGCGGCGCTCTACCACTTCCAGATGAACAACCCCATCTGGCCGGACGCGCAGCCTTGGGACTCGCTCGTGTTCGCGATCATCGCACTCGCCGTCATCGTGCTGAACCGCAAGGCGATGTTCACGAAGGCATGCGGCGTCACCGACGTACTGATGCCCGGAGACGAGGAGCGCTTCGCGCGACGCCCCTCGACCGAGACAAAACCGGCGCTCGGCGGCACGCCGTCCACCGACGCCCGGCCGGCTTCCGTCCTACGCAACACCTAGGAGATCATCGATGGTTGCTCGGAAGGCAAACACCCCGACCCTCACGCGCGAGCAGATCGTGGCGGCCGCGATCGCGATCGTGGACCGCGAGGGGCTGGAGGCGCTGTCGATGCGCAAGCTCGCCGCCGAGCTCGGCGTGGGGGCGATGTCGCTCTACTACCACGTCCCGGACAAGTCGTCGCTCTACGACCTGATCCTCGAGGCGGTGATGAGCGAGATGGACCTGACGGGCGACGACCCTTCGGCCTCGGCCGAGGCCCGAATGCTCAGCCTCGGCTACGCGCTGCGGACTGCGTTGCTCGCCCACCCCCACGCCGTGCCCATCGCGCTCAGCCGCTCGCTTCATACGCCGGGACAGCTTCGGCCTGTCGAGAAGCTGCTCGAAGTCATGTTCGATCTGGGGCTCACAGCCACCGACGCCGTCAGTGCGGTGGACGTGGTCGGCCAGTACATATTCGGCACGACGATGGCCTACGCCAACTACCTGGCGGACTCAGAGCGCCCCGAGGAATCGAAGGCGGCAGAGCGCACCGTGGGCGAGATCACTCCCGACGAGTTCCCGAACCTGATCCGAGCCAGCCAAGAAGCCGGATTCACCGGCTGGGACGAGAACTTCGACCGGGGTCTGCGAGCACTCGTCCGCGGCGTGGTGCTGGACCGTATTCAGCCGTAGGACGCCGAGGGGGCATCCGCCTGACCGCCGAGAAGCCAGGTCCGCCCTACTGTGCCGTGGGCCTGGCCGTTCCCGAGCTCTCGCCCGTCGTCCCACGGTCGACCCGGAACGCCCCCATGCGGGTGACCG
>DATHUB010000287.1:0-3266 GCA_035462695.1 Coriobacteriia bacterium
CGTGGCTTCACCGACCCGCATCGACCTTCCCGTCTCGCGCGAGACGCTCACACGGTTGAGCGCCGGCGACGAAGTCCGGCTCTTCGGCCCTGTCTTCACGGCTCGCGACGCAACCCACGTCCGCCTGCTGGACGCTCTGCATGCCGAGGGCAAGCTGCCCTTCGGTCTCGAGGGGCAGACGCTCTTCTACGCGGGTCCGACGCCGCCGGCGCACGGTCGTCCGGTGGGAGCAGTCGGACCGACAACCGCCAAGCGCATGGACTCGGCTACGCCCGAGCTGCTCGCCGCCGGAGTCGTTGCGACCATCGGTAAGGGCTCGCGCAGCGAAGAGGTGCGTGCCGCGTGCGCGAGCACGGGCAGCGTCTACTTCGCGGCGGTCGGGGGAGCCGCGGCTCTGCTCGCGACGCACGTGATCGCCGCCGAAGCCGTGGCGTGGGACGATCTCGGAACGGAAGCGCTCGTTCGAATGACACTGGACGACTTCCCCGTCTGGGTCGCCATCGACACGCACGGAAACGACCTCTATGACTCAGCGCCGAACGACTGGCGCGCCGCAGAAGAGAGTGGTTCGCGATGAACACCGGTGTCTTCATCACCTTCGAAGGCGGCGAAGGGTCGGGCAAGTCGACCCAGATCGGCCAGCTGGCGCGGCGCCTCGAGGGCGCGGGGCTGTCGGTTCGCTGCCTGCGCGAGCCCGGGGACACGCGATCCGGCGAGGCGATCCGGGCGATCCTTCTCGACCCCTCGAGCGAGGGGCTCGACGCGCGCGCCGAGCTCCTGCTCTACGAGGCCGCTCGGGCACAGCTGGTCGCCGAGGTCATCGAGCCCGCGCTCGAGGCGGGAGAGGTCGTCTTGTGCGATCGCTTCTACGACTCCAGCACCGCCTACCAGGGCTTCGGGCGCCAGCTCCCGCTCGACGAGGTGCGTGCGCTCAACATGGCGGCCACGGGCGGACTCGTGCCGGACCGTACGCTGCTGCTCGACCTCGACCCCGCCGAAGGCGTCGAGCGGGCCACGCACGGCGGCGCAGACCGCTTGGAGGGCGAGGACGCCTCGTTCCATCGCCGGGTCCGAGAAGGCTTCTTGGCGATAGCGTCGCAGGAGCCGCAGCGCGTCCGTGTCGTTGACGCCTCGGGTCCGATCGACGAGGTTGCCGGACGAGTCGCCGCCGCGCTCAAAGACCTGCCGCAGCTCGCGGCAGCCCTCGGGTAGCGGCCATGCCCCGAACAGTATTCGATGACTTGCTCGGCCAACAGAGAGTCGCCGACTTCCTGCGCAGTGCCGTCGTGGGTGACCACGTCTCGCACGCGTACCTCTTCGTGGGCCCGCCGGGCGCCGGCAAGAAGAGCGCCGCTCGCGCGTTCGCCTGCGCCCTGTTCTGCAACGACGGGGGTTGCGGCACGTGTGGCGCCTGCGCCCGCGTCAAGCGCGGGACCCATCCCGATGTCCATGTGATCACGCCTGAAGGCGCTGCGGGCTATCTGGGCGAACAGGTGCGCGAGATCATCCACGACGTGAGCTTCTCGCCGATCGAGGGTCCCCGCAAGCTCTACATCATGGAAGGCGCCGACGTCTTCAACGAGAGCGCCGCGAACGCGCTCCTCAAGACGCTCGAGGAGCCACCGGGCGACGTCGTCTTCGTGCTGCTCGCTCACTCGCTCGAGCCCGTTCCGCCGACCATTCGTTCGCGCTGCCAGATCGTGCGCTTCCGCCGTCTGCCGCCGAGCGAGGCCGTCGCCCTGCTCTCTTCGCAGACCGGAGCGGAGGCCGATGAGGCCGCCGCTGCGCTGGCGGCAGCCGGAGGCGTGGTGACGCGTGCTCGTGACTTCCTCGCGTCGCCGGGACGCCGAGAAGCCCGGTCGCGGATCCTGAGGACTCTCAAGGACCTGCCGACCATGGACGAGCTCGATGTCCTGAACGCGGCAAAGGATCTTCTCGGCGCCGTGAAAGCCCCGCTCGAGGAGGTCAAGGTGACGCAGGCAGCGGAGGTGGCGGAGCGATCCGACTTCCTCGGCAGCTCGGCCATGAAGGGTCTCGAGGACCGTCATAAGCGAGAGTTGACGTCGCGGGAGCGCGAGGGGATCGCCGAGGTGCTCAACGTCGCCGAAAGCTGGCTGAGGGATTGCTTAACTATCTCTCAAGGTGTGAGCGATCTAGCGGTCAACACGGACGCGCTGGATGCAATGCAGGAGGTGGCTGCCGTCATGACGCCGGCCTCCGCCGCAAAGGCTCTCGGCGCCGTCAATGAGGCCCGTCGCCGCATCTCGTATAATGTGAGCCCCCAGCTGGCCATCGAGGCCATGCTTTTTGATATCCGAGAGGTTCTGAGATGCCCACGGTAGTCGGAGTCCGACTCCGTTTCTCGAAGACGTTGTGGTTCAGTCCCGCCGGTAGTAGCCCCGTTGAGGGCGATACCGTGCTGGTCGAGACCGAGCGAGGAACTGAGCTTGGTACGGTGACACAGTCACCTCATGAGGTAACAGATGAGCAGCTGCCCGCTGCTCTTAAGCCCGTAGTCCGCGTCGCAAACGACGAGGACCTGGCGCGAGCGAGCGAGCTCTCGGCGCAGGAGCGCGAGGCGATGCCCGTCTTCCGCAGCCTGGTCGAGCAGTACAAGCTCGATATGAAGCCCGTCGATGTCGAGTACTTGTTCGACGGCGACAAGGTCATCTTCTACTTCTCCGCCGAGGAGCGCGTCGACTTCCGCGAACTGGTTCGAGATCTGGCCGCCCGCTTCAAGGCACGCATCGACATGCGGCAGGTAGGCGTGCGGGACGAAGCGCGCATGGTCGGAGGTGTCGGCCACTGCGGCCAGATGCTCTGCTGCGTGCGCTTTGGAGGCGAGTTCCAGCCCGTTTCGATACGCATGGCCAAAGAGCAGGATTTGCCGCTGAACCCCTTGAAGATAAGCGGTCTTTGCGGCAGACTCATGTGCTGTCTGCGCTACGAGTTCGATGCCTACAAGGACTACAAGTCCCGGGCACCACGGCGCGGGGCGATCGTCGAGACGCCCGGCGGCCTGGCGAAAGTCACAGACCTGAACACGCCCAAGGAGACCGTGACGGTGCGCCTTGAGGATGGAACGAGCGTCACCGTTCCGCTGTCGGGGATGTGCTGCTCGAAGGGCAGCGGCTGTCCGTGCTCGGTCGGTCAGGAAGCCTTCGAGGAGGCGACGGGTCCCGCCCCGGGGGTCGCCGCGATCTTCCCGGAGCGCGAGCTCGTCGAGAGCGAGAAGCCGGAGCCGAAGGCTCCTGCCACCGCCGAGG
>DATHUB010000288.1:0-3561 GCA_035462695.1 Coriobacteriia bacterium
GTTATCGAGGAGGCGCTCGATCGCGCCGGAGACCGGCTCGGCTGCGAAGGAGCCTTGCCCTTCCGCGAGCTTGACGCGATTGCGGTGACGCACGGTCCGGGGCTCGTCGGCGCTCTCGTCGTGGGTCTCGCCTACGCCAAGGGCCTCTCGTTCGCGACCGGCGTGCCTCTGGTCGGAGTGAACCACCTCGAAGGACACATTTTCGCGAACGTGCTCGCAGATCCCGAGGTGCGGCCACCGCTCGTGGCGCTCCTGGTCTCCGGTGGGCATACGTCGCTCGTGCACATGCCCCGGTGGGGGGAGTACCACACGATCGGAGAGACGCTGGACGATGCGGCGGGGGAGGCGTTCGACAAGGTCGCGAAGGTCCTCGGCCTCGGCTATCCGGGGGGGCCGGTGTTGTCTCGGCTTGCCGAGGAGGGTAACGCCGAGGCGATCGACTTCCCGCGCGCAATGATGAAAAGCGGGGACTATCGCTTCTCTCTGTCCGGCCTCAAGACGGCCGTCATCAACCACATTCGGCACGAGCGCGAGGCGGGGCGCGAGATCCATGTCCCCGATCTCGCGGCAAGCTTCCAGGCAGCAGTCATCGACGTGCAGATAGCCAAAGCGCTTCGAGCGGTCAAAGAAACCGGCGCGACTTCGTTCTGCCTCGCCGGAGGTGTCGCCGCAAACCCCGCCTTGCGCGAGGGACTGCGCGCCGCAATCGAGCCGCTCGGCGTGCACGTGAGCGTGCCCCCGTTCCACCTATGCACCGACAATGCGGCCATGATCGCGGCAGCGGCTCACTACCGGTTCATCGCGGGGGAGCGGCTCGGGCTGGACGCTGAAGCGGACCCCGGGCTGCGGCTGGATAGCAAAGCGACATAGCGCCCGTGCAGCCATATCTGAGTGCCGCACGCTCAACCTCCCACACGAACTCGCTGGTAAATCCTATTGAACCGCGTACCACGGTACGGGTACACTAGCCCTCGTCTGGCACTCCGAGAGGGCGAGTGCCAGCAGTCTCGGGAGGGAACCGCGCACGCCAAGGCATGCTTCGGGTAAGTACTCCCGCGACTGGAAAAGTGGTCACACCCGGACGCGTGTCCGGAACCGTACGTAGCCGAGAAGTAGGAGGGACGCCGATGAACCTGAAGCCGCTAGGCGATCGCGTGATCGTGAAGCAGGCGGAGGCCGAGACGCAGACTAAGTCCGGCCTGATCCTCGCCGACACCGCGAAGGAGAAGCCCCAGAAGGGCAGCGTAATCGCAGTGGGCGATGGCAAGTGGGACGAGGACGGCGAGAAGCGCATCGCACTCGACGTGAAGCCTGGGGACACCGTCATCTACAGCAAGTACGGCGGGACCGAGGTCAAGGTGGAGGGCGAGGAGTATCTCATCCTCCGCGCCGACGACATCTATGCGGTCGTCGAGGATTAGCGCTTAGCGTCTTTTTGCATCGTTCCCGTTTGATATATGAGGAGGTAACCAAAGCATGGCCAAGGAGATTCGCTTCGACGCCGAGGCTCGCCAAGGTCTGGCGGCCGGCGTCAACAAGCTCGCCGACGCCGTCAAGGTGACGCTCGGCCCCAAAGGCCGGTACGTGGTGCTCGAGAAGAAGTTCGGCGCACCGACGATCACTAACGACGGTGTCACCATCGCCAAGGAGATCGAGCTCGACGACGCCCTCGAGAACATGGGCGCTCAGCTCGTCAAGGAAGTCGCGGTCAAGACTAACGACGTGGCCGGTGACGGAACCACCACCGCCACCCTGCTCGCGCAGATGATCGTGACCGAGGGGCTGCGTAACGTTTCCGCCGGCGCCAACCCTCTGGCTATCCGCCGCGGTATCGAGAAGGCCGTAGAGGCCGTCGTGGGCGAGATCAAGAACCAGGCAAAGGAGATCGAGACCCGCGAGCAGATCGCTGACGTCGGCGCCATCTCGGCTGCTGACAAGGAGATCGGCGACAAGATCGCCGAGGCGATGGAGGTCGTGGGCAAGGACGGCGTTATCACCGTCGAGGAGGGCCTCACCTTCGGTATCGACATCGAGACCGTCGAGGGCCTGCAGTTCGACAAGGGCTACATCAACCCTTACATGATCACTGACGCCGATCGCATGGAGGCAGTCCTCAGCGATCCGCTCATCCTCATCGCGAACCAGAAGATCGGCAACATCCAGGACCTCCTCCCGGTACTCGAGAAGGTCATGCAGGCCGGTAAGCATCTGCTGATCATCGCCGAGGACGTCGAGGGCGAGGCTCTCGCCACGCTCGTCGTGAACAAGCTGCGCGGCACGTTCACCTGCGTCGCCGTGAAGGCCCCGGGCTTTGGCGACCGTCGCAAGCGCATGCTTGAGGACATCGCAATCGTCACCGGCGGTCAGGTAGTCACCGAGGAACTCGGCTACAAGCTCGACGCGACGACGCTTGAGATGCTCGGTCGTGCCAAGACCGTGAAGATCACCAAGGAGAACACCACGATCATCGATGGTGCCGGCTCCGAGGAGTCGATCAAGGCTCGCGTGAACCAGATCAAGGCCGAGATCGAGATGTCCGACAGCGACTTTGACAAAGAGAAGCTGCAGGAGCGTCTCGCGAAGCTCTCCGGCGGTGTCGCCGTCATCAAAGTCGGCGCAGCCACCGAGGTTGAGCTCAAGGAGAAGAAGCACCGCATCGAGGACGCCCTCCAGGCGACCCGCGCGGCTGTTGAAGAGGGCATCGTCGCCGGCGGTGGCGTTGCACTCGTCGACGCTCTGCCTGCCCTCAACACCCTCGAGCTGGCCGATGACGAGATGATCGGCGTGAACATCATCCGCAAGGCGCTCGTCGAGCCCCTCAAGATGATCGCTGCCAACGCCGGCTTTGAAGGCTCGGTCGTGGTGGAGAAGGTCAAGGAGCAGGCAACGCAGGGCTACGGCCTCAACAGCGCCACCGGCGAGTGGGGCGACCTCGTAAGCATGGGCGTCATCGACCCCGTGAAGGTCACCCGTTCCGCGCTTCAGAACGCTGCTTCGATCGCGGCCCTCATCCTCATCACCGAGGCTGCCGTGAACGACGTACCGACGAAGGAAGACCCCATGGCTGGCATGGGCGGCGGCATGGGCGGTATGGGCGGCATGATGTAGCCCTTCGGCTACCGAGTCCCGCATCTAGACGCTCGCATCAGCGGGCCCCGGCCGAGAAGGCCGGGGCCCGTTTGCGTGTCCTAACGTGAGGCGCCCGTCGTGTTCAGGTCAGTCGAGTCGACGAGCCTCGCGTAGAGATCCGCCAAGCGGCCGGCGCTGGCGGTTATCTCATGCGCATCCGCGACATCTAGCGCCCCCTCGCGAAGCCGCGCGTGTAACCTGGCGTCGGTCGACAGCGACACCATCGCCGCGGACAGCGACTCGGTGTTCTCGGCAGTCAGAAGGCCCGCTTCGCCTGAGCTCACGATCTCGCCAACACCGGGGGAGCGCACCCCGATGACGGGGAGGCCCGCAGCGCAGGCCTCGACGACTACCAGCGGATACACCTCACTCACAGAGGCCGAGACGAAGGCGTCTGCCGCAGCCAGGACGCCGGGGACGTCCTCATACGGC
>DATHUB010000289.1:0-6629 GCA_035462695.1 Coriobacteriia bacterium
TCGTCTTGCGTCGGTCGCCGACCTCTTCCAAGAACTCGGGCATATCAAGCACTCGTACTCGAGCGGTAATGCCGAGTCTGCGCAGCTCCAGGTCGTCTGAGAGCAGAGCGCGCGCACGGTCGGCCATCGTCAGATACGCAGCCTGTTGCTCGGTGCAACGAAGCTTGTCGCGCATGACAGCAGTGTCGGTTTCGGAGTGCTGTTCGATGTGAATGGCGTGCTTCATGTTCACGCCCTCGATCTCCATTGCGTGGATCTCATCCGCGTCGAAGGCTAGCCCGATGAAACGCAGACGCGAGCGATTGAGGACATCGGTCCTGCCCTCGGCGTCCAGCGCCGTGAGGAACGCCGGCGTGATGATATAGGTGCGCTTCCTGAGCAGAAGGAGGAGCGGCAAGAGGAGGAGCGGCGTCAGACACAGCGCCCACTGCCATCCGGCATCAGGAACGACACTGGCGGGAACGACGAGGGCGGACCAGGCCCAAACCTGCACCTGATTGTTCTCTCGGTCCGAGACGTAGATTCTGCCTCGGTCGTCCAGCGCCACGTCATTCGGGAAGTTGAACTCGCCGGGACCGAAGCCCCGCGTTCCAAACGAAACAAGGCGCTCTCCGTCGAGCGAGTACAGATCGACGGTATGTGCGAGAGCGTCCACAACGTACAGACGCTTCTCGGCGTCGATAGCCAAGCCGCGGGGCACGCCTGATGTGTCGACGAACTTGCTGAATTCGCCCTTTTCGTCGAAGACCTGGACGCGACGGTTGTCACCGTCGGCAACGAAGACGCGTCCGTCGTCTGCGACGGCTAGGCCGTTCGGGAAGTAGAACGCACCAGGACCAGCCTCGAGTCGATCGACCTGCTTGGTCTCGCCGAGCGATACGGTCCGGCTGCCGTCCTGAGAGAAGTACAGAAGGCGATGCTTGAGCGAGTCGCCGACGTCAGTGGCGCGGAGTGCGCCCTGCGCATCGAAGGCGAGCGCCAGAGGAGTCCACTTGAGCTTCTCGTTCTTCGGCTTGAATTCGCGGATGTACTTCCCGTCCAGGCCGAACACGTAGATGCCCTTTAGGCGTCGGTCGGTGACCCACACCTCGTTGCCCTTGACCTGAAGGTGGACAGGGTTGCGCAGTGTCTCTTTCTTCGTCTTGTTGAAGCTGAAGAGGAACTGCCCTTCGGGATTGAAGACGCTCACGCGCCGCTTGCCGAAGTCCACCACATAGACCCGGCCATCGGGGGCGACGTCCACGCCTACGGGCTTCTGCAGCCTGTTGGCTCCTGTACCGGTGATCGAGAAGAGGAACTCTGGAGGCGCAAGCGCTTCCCCTTCCCGGCCAAGTGACGGGACAGGCATCTGCCTGTTGCGGGCCCAGTAGTACCCCAGGCCGGCAAGTGCGGCCAGAAGAGCCAGCAGGAGGATGAGCAGCACGATCCGCCTGCGCTTCTCCCGTGCGGTCAACGGCGCGGGAGTGTTGGGGTTGGGCAGAGGCTGCCCGGCCATATCGCCGGAGGTCATCTCGTTACTTGCCATCAGTCACCCGTTTCAGAGAAGCGGTGGCTTCCGAGTTGTCGGTGTCGATCGTGAGCACGTTTCGGTAGGTGTCGGCCGCCGAGGTCTTCTCGCCGGTCTCCTCGAACAGCGCCGCGAGCAACAGCAGTCCATCAACGTTCTTCGGCTCCAGCGCGACGGCGACCCTAGCCTCGACGAGAGCCTTCTTCGGATCCTCGCCCTTGAGCTTCTGCGCTAGCGCGATGCGCTTGCTGTAGGGGCCCAGCTTCTCAAGGGCCTCCTGCGGCTCCTTGCGGTTCGGCGCTCGGTCGGCGGCGATGCGGAAGTGCTGCGCGGCGCCGGGCTCGTCACCTTCCGCAAGGAGAAGGACTCCGTAGTCGTAGTTGGCCTCGGGCAGCGATGGATCAAAGGCGAGCGTCAGCTCAAGCTCGGAGCGGTACTCGTCGGGAGCGTCCAGCCCCTTGTATGCGTGAGCGAGCAGGTAGTGCGTGTCGGATGCCGACCTGTTCACTCTCAGGGCTTCCTTGAACGAACCTACGGCGTCCTCGTACTTCTTCTGCTCGAGAAGAGTCGTGCCCAGGTAGAAGTTGGCCGTCTCGTACTGCTTGCTCATTCTCGCGTTGGGTGCGGCCGACATGAGCTTCGTGGCCTTGCGCCAGTACTCCTCGGCCTCCGCCCAGTCCTTCTGACGGGAGGCGATGAACCCAAGACCCGAGATAGCGTCGACGTAGTTCTTCCTGATCTTGAGGATCTGCTGATACTGGTCGACTGCCTCGTTGTCCTGGCCGGCGATCGTGTATGCCTGCGCCAGCTGCATACGCAAGAGGATGTCCGAAGGCTTCTTGCGAATCTGCTGCTTGAGATCGCTGATGGCGCGGCCCACGGGCGTGGACTGAGCGACCGAGCGATTCTGCGACCAGACGGACCAGCCAAGCCAGCCGCCGATCAAGAGGACCGCGATCGCCACCGCGACGATTGCAGCGTCGAGCGGTCGTACCGATTTCAGACTTCGCACTACGTACCCCTTTGATGTAGGTGGCGCCACTGTCTGCCGGGACGGTGTGTGGCGGCTCCTGTGGATGCGATGCAAACGGCGCAAGGGCCGCGAACCTAACAGCAAAGATGGTGACAACTCGCGAAAAACCACCCCAGCACACCGAAAAAACTCACACGGCTCGGTGCAGCGCCGCGTCAGAATACGCTGCCCGAACAGCGGCGTCAAAGCGCAAGAGCCTCTCACATTCGGCATTCCGTCGCTTGTCTGAATGGGTACAATGGGCTTGTTAATGAGAATGATTCTCACTTTTTGTCATGGGAGCGTCGTGGAAGACCGGTCGACGAGCGGGAAGCCGTATGGGACGAGTCGAATGACTCCCCCGCGCCGCGCCATAGCTCAAGCGGCCGACGCGATGACGTGCGCCTTCACCGTTGAGGAACTGGCGACCGTCGTGAAGCGAACGGACGTATCGTTCGGCGCCACCGCCACGGTCTATCGCGCGGTCGCGGCGATGGAAGCTGCGGGATTCATCGAGCGCGTCGGGTCTCGCGAGGGCGCGGCCCTCTACGCACGCTGCACTAGCCGATGCAACGCGCACCACCACCACGTCGTATGTGACCGGTGCGGCCGCACGGCCACCACCGAGTGCTCGGTGCAGGGAGAGGTGGCCGAGGCCGAGGGTTCAGGGTTCGTGGTGACTCGCCACGAAGTCACGCTGTATGGGCTCTGCCCCGACTGTGCACGAAAAGGCGGGGCCTGATGTCTCACCTGCACATCCCCGACGGCATCCTGCCCATCTGGCTCGTGTCGGCCGGATGGCTGATCTGCATCGTGATCGTCACGGTCGCGGTACGCGGGGTGCCCCCCGAAGACCTCCGCCGCCGGATCCCGCTGGTCGGTGCCGTCGCCGCCCTCATGCTGGTGGCCATGTCGAGCGAGATAGTCCCGATCGCCTACCACATCAACCTGACGGTCGTAGCTGGCATCTTGCTCGGCCCCTGGCTGTCCGTTCCGACTGCGCTCGTCGTAGTGACGGTCCTTGCGATGATCGGCCACGGCGGTGTCACCGTCATCGGGCTGAACACGATCGTCATCTCCTCAGAGATGGTCCTCGGATGGGCGCTCTTCTCGGCGCTCGTACGCACACTCGGCAGGCCGCGGGTGCGGATCGCGGCGGGGGTGGCGACGGTACTCACGCTGGCAGTGACCACCACGATGCTGGTGGTCATCGTCGCTCTCGGCGGGCCGATTGCAGCGAGCCGCGAGTCAGGCGCCTTCGACCCCGCCGAGCTGCGCTTTGAGAACCCGTTCGCCGAAGGCGTGATCGGCAACATCGCATTCGAGGAGCCCGCCGCGCACGAGGAGGAGCCCCTCCAGATCGCCCGTTTCGCGCTTCTGGTGTACGGCCTGGGATCCATCGGCTGGATTGCCGAGGCGCTTGTCACGGCCGGAATCGTCGGATTCGTGTCCCGCGTCCGGCCGTCACTCGTGCTGGATGGCGCTACCCAACAGGAACGCGTGCTGCCGGGCGACGAGGGAGTGCACGGCTAGTGGATATTCGCCGCGTCGACATATCGGCCACGCAGGGTGAGTCGGCGCTTCATCGCTGCCGACCCGGCATCAAGCTGGTTGCGTTCGCGCTGACGCTCTCCGCGGTCATCGTGAGCGTCAATCTGCTTGTCGTCGTGGGGCTGGCGCTGTGCTTGATCGGTGTGATGGCCGCCATGCGGCTCCCGGCCCGGCCGATGCTCGCCCTTGCCGCGTATCCTGGGCTGTTCGCTGCCCTGTTCGCCTTCGCCGCCGCAGCCGATCGGTTGACGGGCGCGCTGGTCGTCGCAAAGGCCGTCACAGCAGGACTCGCCGCAGTGCTCCTGATGTTCACCACGCCGTACCCGCAGGTCTTCGCTCCCGTCCAGCGGTTCCTGCCTCCTGTCATCGGCGATGCGCTGCTGATGACGTACCGCTCGCTGTTCCTGCTGCTCGAAAAGTTCGGGCACGTGCTGATCGCTGCACGCCTGCGCGCCGGCCTTCTGGCCGGAAGTCCGATTCGATCGGCCAAGGCCGCCACCCGTTCGCTCGGAACCGTGCTGCTCTACTCGATAGACCTGTCGCAGCGCACCTACGACGTCATGCACCTGAGGGGCTACGACGGTCGGCTCGTAGTCAGCCCACAACCTGCGGTTGCCCCTATGGCCGAGGTCGCCCTGCTCGCGGCGGCTGGTGTTGTTGTCGTGACCGCCGGGCTCTGGCGACTGACAGGCTCCGCGCTCGCCCCATTCGCTTGGATCCCTCTCGGCATCGGGCTCGTCGCCTTGATCGTCGGGACTGTCGCAGGCCTTCTCACAGCCAAGGAAACCAGATGAGCCCTCACTCCCACCATCCGGCGTTCGCGGACGAGATGGTTCGTATCAGCTGCGTGCGCCACCGATACGAGGACGGCACCGAGGTCGCGCTGTGCGGGCTCGACTTCGTCGCCCGCAAGGGGCAGCGCATCGCCGTACTCGGGCCGAACGGCTCAGGCAAGACCACGATGCTCTATCACATCCTCGGCTTGCTTCGCGCCGAGGAGGGCCTCGTCCGAGTCATGGGCGTCGATCCGAGCCGTGACTGGAAGCAGATCCGGCAGCGGGTGGGAGTCGTTCTGCAAAACGTCGACGAGCAGATACTGGCGCCCAGCGTGCTCGACGACGTCGCCTTCTCGCCGAGGCAGTATGGGCTGCCGGAGGAGGAGGTCATGGAGCGCGTCTACGAGGCGCTCGATCTCTTCGGCATTCGAAAGCTGGCCAACCGCGTGCCCCATAACCTTTCCGGCGGCGAGAAGCGCAAGGTCGTTATGGCGGGTGCGATGGTCATGCGGCCCGAGCTGCTGGTGCTCGATGAGCCCTTCGAAGGGCTCGACCCCTTCTCGCGCCGCCAGATGATCGACCTGATGGACGTGCTCGCCGAGGCTGGCACGACGGTGATTCTCACGACACACGACATCGACTCGGTGCCGGAGTTCGCGGACTACTGCTACGTGCTCCGGCAAGGTGGGGAGATCGCGCTTGAGGGCACGCCGGCGCAGATCTTCGCCTCGGCTGAGCTGATTGCGGCGAGCAACATCAAGCCGCCGGTTCTTGCCGAGTTGTTCGCACGCCTGCGCGATCGCGACGAAGACGCGCCGAGGACCGCGCTGACGGTAGAGGACGCGGCCGATGTACTAGCGGCCTGGAAGCGCGCCTAGAGCTCTTCTCGACCCTTCTCGAGCACCATTCGGCCGAACTGAGCGCCCCACTGCCGCGCCGCCTCGATGTCGGCCTCCGCGGGTGCAAACTTCACGGTGAAATCGTCGACCGGCATCTCGAAACCGATCTCCGTCATCCTCGCGGTGAGCTGCTTCGTCGCGCCGCTCGACCAGCCGAAGCTACCGAAGGCGCCACCGATCTTATCTTTGGGCTTCAGTCCCGCCAGGTACTGCAGGTACGCGGCCGGTCGGTAGAGCATCCCGTGATGCAGCGCGGGAGAGCCCATGAGCAGGGCGCGCGAGTCGAAGACGTGCCGGGTCACCTCGGCGTACGGCGTGACGGCGAGGTCGAACAGCTTCACTTCGGCCCCCGCCTCGATCGCGCCGTCGGCGATGCGATGCGCGAGCGTGGTCGTGGAGCCCCACATCGTGCCGTACGCGACGACCAGCTTGTCGTACGTGTCCCCAGAGGTGTAGCGGTCGTAGGCGTCGATGAGCGTGGGGATGTCGCGCTCGCGCCAGATGACGCCGTGGCTCGGGGCGATGGTCTTGCACGTCCAGCCTGCTTCCACGACCTTCGAGACCGCCTTCGAGACCTGCGCTCCGAGGGGCATCAGGATGTTCGCGTAGTAGATGAGCAGTTCTTCGATGGCGAGATCGAGGCCGACCTCATCGGCGAAACGCTGCGAGCTTGCCATGTGCTGGCCGAACGCGTCGTTAGGCATCAACGTGCAGCGCTCCGGGCAGTACGTGAACATCGAGTCCGGCCAGTGGACCATCGGCATCGGCATGAACTTGAGAGTCAGCCCGCCGAGGTCGATCGAGTCTTCAGGTCCGACCGCAGTGAGCTGCAGGTCCGGTCCGTGGTATTCCGCCACGCCACGCACGCCTCCGGCTGACGCGAC
>DATHUB010000290.1:0-5436 GCA_035462695.1 Coriobacteriia bacterium
GATGCAGACGTCGATGGCGTGGGTTCTGAACCTCGTCGACGACCTCCGCAAAGCCGCGGACTCGATAGACGCCGGGCGTCTCGACGAGCGCCTGCCGGGCGAGTCGGAGAACGAGATCGGTGAGCTCGCCCGGTCGATCAACCGGCTTATCGAGCGCCTGCAGAGGCGTTCCGAGGCGCAAGGGAGATTCGTCGCCGACGCCTCGCACGAGCTCGCGACGCCCGTGGCCGGCATCCGCGGCTACACGAGCATCCTCAGGGCATGGGGTGGCGAGGACGAGAAGGTGCGCGAGGAGGCGATCGACGCCATCGACCGCGAGTCTCGCCGAATGGCACGGCTCTCGAGCGACCTACTCAACCTGCTGCACGCCGACCAGGGCCTCGTGCTGAAGAGCGAGCGGCTCGACCTCAACGTGCTCGTGCGCGAGCGGCTCGCGACCACGGCCAGCCGCTACCTCGACAAGGACATCGAGTTCATCGGCCCGGACGAGGAGTCGCTTGTGATGGTGGGTGACGCCGACCGGATCGAGGACGTGCTCTCCATCCTGCTCGACAACGCGGGCAAGTACACGCCCCAGCACGGCCAAGTGGTCGTCACCACAGCTCGCCGCAGGGACACCGTCGTCATCACTGTGAGTGATAGTGGCGAGGGGATCACAGAGGAAGACGTTCCCCATGTCTTCGACCGCTTCTTCCGCAGCGATAAGGCGCGTGCAGAAGGGGAGAGCGGCTTCGGACTCGGACTCGCCATCGCCAAGACGATCATCGACAACATGGGCGGCGACATCCGCGTGGACAGCGTTCTGGGCCAAGGCACGATGTTCACCATCGAACTGCCGAGGGGACGAGCGTAAGTCCCGGCTACAGGCCTCGGCTGCGAACCACCGGTCAAGCGCGAGCACATGTTGAATCGCGCGGCCCTATTCCCGCCCGTTCTGGTTCAAGCCCCCCTGCTGGCCTGCCGATAAAACATGCGGAAGACCACGCGAGGACAGAGGGGTAATCCGGGTGCCGGTGAGCGACCGCGACATTGCAGCGCGCGCTTTTTCCACGTCTGAATGGCGAGCGGCAGCCGATGCGCTCTTTCAGGCGACGGGAATCAGCGTCAACGTCATGGACTTCGCTTCGGGCGAAGCCCTCTGTGCCGCGAATCCGTGTGGCTACTGCCACCTGGCCACCGACGTCCAGACACCAGGCCCGGGCACGTGCTTCGACGGTCTGGCGGAGCCGGGCGCGGGTGTAGGACGGGCGGTCTGCCGCGCCGGACTCGCGTCGCTCCTCGCGGCGGTGGAGCGAGACGGGCGATCGCTCGGCCACGTAGTTGTAAGCGGCTTTGTGACCTCGACCCGTGAGCGACGCGGTCTGTACGAGCGCCTGCTCGTCCGCGGCGTGAGCGAGGACACCGCACGCCGTAGCATCAAGGCCCTCCCCGTCGTCTCGCGCCGACAGGCCGAGGCCTACCTTCAGATAGCCGTCTCCAGCGCGCGTACCGTGGCGGATGCCACGGGAGAGCGGCTGGCTGCGGCCGAGCGTGTCGAGGAGCTACGACTGTTCGTCTCGGCGGGCCACCAGGTGGTCTCGACCGAGCACCTCGACGAATCGAGCCTGAGCGCCATTGCCGAGGAGGCCGTCTCGATCATCTCGGCTCCCGCTGGTGCCGTTCTCCGGCCGAGAGGCGCGAGTCTGGAGGTCGTGGCTCGCACGGGAGACTGGCGCGGTCCGGTGGGTGCGCTGGTCCCGCGCGCATCGACCGTCTCCGGCCGCGCATTCGATACGCGAAAGACTGTTGTCTCGCCTGCGGGCGCAGGCGGTGCTGCCACCCTGGCGATGCCGCTGATGATCGGCCGCCGAGCGGTGGGCGTTCTCGAGGCCCGTGTCGACCCGGCCGCCCTGCCGCTCCCACAGGAGCGACTGTCACGCCTCAACCGCTTCGGCCAGTTCGTCGCGATCGCACTGGAGCGCGAAGACGAACGGCAGCGCGTGCAGCGGGCGATGAACGGCTACGGACAACTCAACGAACTTGCATCTTCCCTCGGCGGACAGACCGACACGGACGGTGTGGCCACCTTCGTCATCGACGCGATCGAGCGGGCGTTCTCCTTCGATATCTCCGGACTGGTGCTGACGGGATGGGGCCGGGATCGCGCCGACCTCTTGCTCCACTGTGCTGTGAGCGAAGGTGACCTCGAGCACGTGCTCGGCATCGTGTCTGGCCGCGACGTGACCTCCCAGCCCTTCCGCGAGCTTTCCTATGGAGGGGACGGCACCAGCAGCGTTGACACGGAGGCGGCCGACGATTGGGCTTTGGCGGTCTGTGAGCTGGCGTTCGGAGACCTCAACGTAGGCTGGCTGTTTGTCGCACGCTCGGACGGGGAGCGCTACGCGGCGCAGGACAACGCGCTCCTGCAGGGAATCGCCGCGCATGCGGGCGCCGCATTCGGGCGCGCCGCGCTTTTCGCTCGCATCCGCGACGACTACGCCAAGACGATTGCGGCGCTCTCGGCGACGCTCGACTATGGGGAGCGGGCCCCGGCGGGGCACGCCGGACGCGTCATGGAGTACGCCATGGCCATCGGCGAGGAAATGGGCCTGAGCTTCGACGAGATCGAGCAGCTGCGCTTCGCGGGCCTGCTGCACGATATCGGCAAGACGGGCGTCCCCGAAGAGATCCTTCTCAAGCCGAGCGCTCTGAGCCCCGAGGAGATGGCGACGATTAGACGCCATCCGGAGATCGGCGCCTCGATCGTGGAGCAGATCGAGTTCCTGAAGTCGCTGACGCCGGTGATTCTCCACCACCACGAGCACTGGGACGGCAGTGGATACCCGCAGGGGCTCAGTGGCAAGGACATACCGGTTCTCTCGCGCATCCTGGCCGTCGCCGATGCCTACGACGCGATGACGTCGGAGCGCTCCTACCGCAAGCGCATGACGATCGCGCAGGCGCGCCTCGAACTCAAGTCGCTCGCCGGCGGGCAGTTCGATCCTGCAGTGGTCGGTGCGCTTGACGACGTGCTGGATCGAATGGCACTGGCGGGAGGGGGCGGGCTGCTGGCGGGCGCGCTCTCGAAGGGTCATGCAGGTCTTCCCGCATAGCGGGTCGGGGCTGCCCCTGCTAGAATCGCCGCACTCCGCGGCGAATGGCTGCCTGTGGAGCTCACCACTACCCGCAACCCACCCATGCGCGAAGGACGAGGATGAACCGGGCACGCTACATTGCACAGGCAGGCATGATCGCTGCGGCTTACGCCGCCGCCACTCTTCTCACGCTCTATCTTCCTTTCAGCCTGGGATTCGGACTGATCCAATTCAGGCTCAGCGAGGCCGTGACGGTGCTCGCCATGTTCACGCCCGCGGCGATTCCCGGCCTCACGCTGGGATCCGTCATTGCGAACGCATTGAATCCACAAGCAACGTGGCCCTTCGCCTTCCTCGACGTCGTTTTTGGCTCCGTTGCCACGATGCTGGGCGCGCTCTGGATGTGGAATTTCCGCGACCGGACCAGGCTGGCGCTCGCCGGGCCGGTCATCGCGAACGCACTGATCGTTCCGGCTTACCTGCCGGTGATGTTGGAGGCGTTCGGGCTGCTCGGCCTGTACAACTTCCTGGGTGTGAACGTAGAAGGTTCGTGGTTCACCATGTACCTTGTGGGAGTAGTTGCCGTCGGTATTGGCGAGGCATTGGTGGTCTACACCCTCGGCTGGGGGCTGCTGGAGGCGCTTCGGCGTCTCGGGCTTGCCGAGGTGCTGTCCCGACGCTCGTGAGGGGAGGGTGGCGTGGCGCAAGCCGAACGTGAACGGCAGGAGGCGGGCGAACACATGCCGCGCCTTCCGCTGCTCGCACAGCGCGAAGAAGACTGTGTCGCATGCTGGGCATGCGTGCGGCACTGCCCCGCCCGTGCAATCAAGATCGTGGAGGGCAGACCACGCATCGCCGAAGAGCGGTGCGTGAAGTGCGGCCTTTGCGTGACCGAGTGCAGCCATCAGGCGTTCTCCGTTCGCGACGACCTCCCACCCGTCCGCTCGCTGCTCGCCTCTGGTCGCCCGGTTGTCGCGCTCGTGGCGACCGAGTACATCGCGGCGCTCCACCCCCTCACCCCCGACGAGATCGAGCAGCGCCTCGCCCTCGCTGGTTTCGCCGCGTTGGAAACCACGGTGCTGGGCGAGGAGCTCGTCGCGGCCGCCTACGAGCGTGTCATCTCGGCAGGCGACCCCCGCCTTCCGCAGCTCCGCTCGACCTGCCCCGTCGTCGTCGACTGGGTCCGCCGGTTCTATCCGGAACTCACCTCCGCTTTGGCGCCGATAGTGCCGCCGTACGTAGCTCAGGCGCGACTCATCCGTTCGCTCTATCCGAGCAATACCGCGATCGTCTACGTCTCGCCGTGCTGGGCCCGTAAAGACGAGATCTTCGAGGACGACCTCGCGGGCGAAGTCGACGTCGCAATAGGCTTCGATGAACTGAAGCGATTGCTGGACGAGAGCCCTCAGCCGAAAGACGAAGACGCTCCCGTCACCAGGCCGAGAGCTGCCAAGCAGCTCTCCGTCACCGACGGCTTCCCTCGGCGGGCCCTCACCGAGCGAGACCTGACTGACGGGGACGTAGCCGTGGTGCGCGGGCTCGAAGACGTCGATCGCCTGCTTGCGGCCGTGTCGCGCGGCGAGACCGCGCCGGCGATGGTCGACATGCTCAACTGCGAAGGCTGCATCGACGGGCCGTGTGTCCGCCCGGAGCTTTCCGTCTTCGTGAAGCGCGGAATCGATGCGGCGGAGCGACGCCGGCAGGCGCCCCCGTTGGTTGACAGCCGTGCGTTCCTTTCCGCGCTTCCCACAGTCGAGCTCACCCGGGCGTTTGTGGCCGAGCCTGCCGGGGGCCGCGCGCCGACCGAGGACGAGGTCGACGAAGTGCTGGCCGGAGGAGAGTTCGCAAGCAGGGACGAGACGATCGACTGTGGAGCTTGCGGCTATCGCACGTGCGTCTCTCACGCGGTGGCTATATGGGAGGGGAGCTCCACTTGGGAGATGTGCTTCCCGCTCCAGAAGCGCAGGCTGATCAGGGAGCGTGAGGCGCTTGCTGAGGCCGTCATCATCGACACGCTCACCGGGCTCATGAACCGCCGAGGTTTCGATCGCCGTCTCTCCGAGGAGTTCGCTCGCTCCAAGCGCTACGACACCCCGGTTTCGCTTGTGATGATGGACCTCGACGCGTTCAAGGAGATCAACGACCAGCACGGCCATCCTTCAGGAGATGCCTTGCTGCGTGCCGTGGGCGTCTTGTTGTCGGCAGAGCTTCGCACGGCGGACGTCGCGGTCAGGTTCGGCGGGGACGAGTTCGCTCTGATCCTGCCGAACACCCCGAAGACCGACGCGTGGGCGGTCGCCGAGAAGGTCCGCAACTCGATCTCCCAGCTCACCATCCACACCGAGGATGGCGCGACGGTCGG
>DATHUB010000291.1:0-3596 GCA_035462695.1 Coriobacteriia bacterium
TACCTCGAGGACAATGGCTTCCTCAACTGACGGTCCGTCCCTACCCGCACGACCGGCAGCAAGGTCCGGCGTGCGGCACCGCGCGAACGCGGTACTCGGTGTAGCAGGCGCCGCCATCGGGGCGATGGCAACGGTGGCGGCGCCGTTCCTCTCGCTGCGCCCGAACCGCGTAGTTGACGGCACGGCCATCACCGCGATCGATGCGTTCGGGACTGCTGGGTGGTTGATCGTCGCTCTGTGGGCGATCATGGGCGCGCTGTCGATGAGAACCGGGAGCCGCAGCGGGTTGGCCCGCGGGCTCCTCGGCGCAGGTGTCCTCGCACTCACGCTGTGGGCCTCTGGCGGCGTCGCCGCCGACTACGCACAACTCAATGGCACACTGGCCAGGACTTCGTTCAGCTGGGGCTTCTACCTCGCACTGCTGGGCCTGTTCCTTGCCGGACAGGCGGCCGCCGAAGATGCGAACGCCCCGATCTGTCTGATTGTCACAACATGTTCGTTCGCGCTCGCGTGCGTGGTTCCGGGGGCTTTCGGCGCCCTGAACGAGCTCGGGATCGTGCGCGAGTTCGCCCTTGCCCGGGATTCCTTCTCTGCCGCGCTCGGCGCACATCTGTTCTATGCGCTCGGCGCCACCGCAGGCGCCATCGTGCTCGGCGTTCCGCTGGGCGTCCTGTCCGCCAGGGACAGGAAGGTGGAGAGCGTGGTGATGGGCACCCTCAGCCTCGGGCAGGTCTTCCCTGCGCTGGCGTTCATCGGGCTGATGATGCCCGTGTTCGGCTCGCTCGGGCGGCGCGTCGGCATGCTCGACGCCATAGGTGTGGGCGGAATCGGCTGGGCGCCGGTCTTCTGCGTGCTGCTTGTCTACGCTCTCTTTCCCGTGGCCCGCAACACGCTCGCCGCTGTCCGGAGTCTCGACGCCGACGTGCTCGATGCTGCCCGGGGCGTGGGCATGAGCCGCGGGCGCATGCTTGCCGAGGTGGAACTGCCGCTTGCCTCCCCGATCGTCCTTGCCGGGGTCCGGGTCGCGCTTGTTCAGAGCACGGCCGGCGCCATTCTGGCGGCCTTCGTCGGGGGTGGCGGCCTTGGCACCCTGGTGTTCTTCGGACTGGAGCAGACGAGCACCGACCTCATGCTCGTGGGAGTCGTTCCTATCGTCGCGCTGGCACTGCTCTTCGATGCGGGTTTGCGGGCCATCGAACGAGCCGCCAACAGAATGGGAGTGCAGGCGGGATGATAGAGCTGCATGGCGTCACGAAGCGATACGGAGAATCCACCGCGGTCGACGATGTCTCGTTTCGCGTAGAGCGCGGCGAGCTCGCGGTTCTGCTCGGGCCGTCGGGCTGCGGGAAGACCACCACGCTTCGAGCCATCAATCGGATGGTGGCGATCGATTCGGGCGAGGTCTCGCTTGCGGGCCGACCCGTATTGGATCGCTCGCCTGACGAGTTGCGGCGCCATATCGGCTATGCGATCCAGGGCGTCGGCCTGTTCCCGCACATGACGGTGCACCGCAACATCGCCAGCGTGCCGCGGCTGCTCGGCTGGGACAAGCAGCGCATCGATCGGCGCGTAACGGAGCTGCTCGAGCTTGTCGGTCTCCCGGCCGGGTGTGCCTTCAAGAAGCCGAGAGAGCTCTCGGGCGGCGAAGCGCAGCGGATCGGGGTGGCCAGAGCGCTCGCTGCCGATCCGCCCGTGCTGCTGATGGACGAGCCGTTCGGCGCTCTGGACCCGATCAACCGAGAACGGCTGCAACGCGAATTCGCGGAGTTGCGGCGCGAGCTCGGCAAGACCGTCGTGTTCGTCACGCACGACATCGGCGAGGCGGTACTGCTGGGCGACCGCATCTTGCTCATGCGCGAAGGGCGACTTGTCCAATCGAACACCCCGGAAGGCCTCTGGAGGTCTCCTGCCAGCGACTTCGTGCGCTCATTCTTCGGAAACGAGTTCGGCCTGCGCATCCTCTCGCGCCATCGTGTCTCGGACCTGGCCCTTGGCGCACCTTCCCGGAATGGGGCGCCCCGGGTGACCCGCGCCACCAACCTTCGGGACGTGCTCGCCTGCATGGTGACGGAGGGCTGCGACCATGTGGTGGTTGCCGATGAGGAAGGCACGATACGCGGCGGGCTGACGGTTCACGACGTGATCAGCGGCATCAGAGGTCTGTCGTGAATGGCTACGAGCCGGGCATCAGGCGAAACTGGCCGTCGGTCCTGGCGCTCGCGTCGGCGCTCGCACTCTGGGTAGCGTATGAGCCAGGGGTGAGGGCGGTGCTTCGGACTGTCTTCCCCACCGCCGACACGCTCCTGTACGACCGGACACCGATGTGGCGATTCCTGGGCGAGCATCTCGGTCTCGTTGCCGCAGGCGGCGCAATCTCCGTGGGGCTTGGAGTGACAGCGGGTCTTGTCCTCGTCAGCCCCATCGGCCGTCCGTTTCGCGGCGTGGTCATGAAGCTGGCAGGGTTTGGTCAGGCTGTGCCGTCCGTCGCGCTCATGGCGATGGCGGTGCCGGCTGTGGGCTATGGCTCAACTCCCGTGCTGATCGCCCTGGTGGTATTCAGCGTTCTGCCGGTGATGGTGAACGTCATCGTCGGGATCGAAGGGGTACCCGCCGAGGTCATCGAGGCGGGAAGGGGGATCGGGATGTCCCGGGTGGAGCGCCTGTGGCAACTCGAGGTCCCGCTTGCCCTGCCCGTGATCATGGCGGGAGTCCGCACCATGCTCGTGATACTCGTAAGTGCCGCAACCCTCGGAGCCGTAGTGGGCGCCGGCGGGCTCGGCGTCCCGATCATGTCCGGCATCGGTTCGTTCAACAACGCGGTGGTCGCTCATGGTGCAGTTCCGGCCATCTTGCTCGCGCTTATCATCGATCGGACTCTGTGAGGTGCCCGCAATGAACACGAACCCGCTCGACCGCACACCCGCCGATCTCGCCGCGGCGTTGCACGCCGGCCTGCTGCTGGACCGCGCGTGCGTCGGCGTCCGGCTGTTCGACTCGCGCGCGCAGTTTGAGGCGTGGCCCTTTCCCGCTCCCGCCGCCCCGCTCTACTACTGCGCCGCTGTGAACTCGGCTGCAAAGGGTGCCCGGCTCAAGCTTTCGGCGAACGACATCTGCTGTGACACGGCACCTCGTACGCTCGGGCTCGAGCCAGGGTTCCGCGACCCGGAGTTCGTCGAAAGCTACGTGACGTGCGGGCTGTATCGCAACCTTGAGATTGCCCAGCGGATCCTCGCGGACGTGACGATCCTCGAAGACGTGGCGGGGATCGCCCTCGCCCCCCTTGAGGCGTTTCTCGCGGAAGAGCCCCCTGACGTGGTGATCATCCCGGCAAATCCGCGCGCGGTGATGCGCGTCGTTCAGGGTGCTGCTTTCTCTGGCAGACGCGTGCGTCGCGAGTCGATCGGGATGCACGGGATCTGCGCGGAGAGCACGGCGTTTCCTGCGATCTCGGGCGACATCGGCGTTTCGCTTCTCTGTTCGGGCACCCGTTTCGCCGCGGGCTGGGAGGACGAACTGATGTCGGTCGGCGTGCCGTGGGCGCTCGTCTCCGAACTGGTCGAAGGACTGCTCGCCACCGCCGAACGGTACGAGACCGA
>DATHUB010000292.1:0-2825 GCA_035462695.1 Coriobacteriia bacterium
CCAGGCTCCACGAGTAGCCCGTGGTCTTGTTGGACTCGAGTTCGACCGTGATCTCTGCACCCGGATCGACTTGGACCTCACGACCGTTGTCCGCATCCGTCAGCCTCACCACCGAGTCAGTCGAGCAGCCTGCGGCGACCAGCAGGAATACACAGACAACCGCGAGTACAGCGATCGGTACGCTCCGCCTCATCCGAGCCACCGCCTTCCGGGTCCGCCCATGGGCGACACACTACTGGTATTCCGCACGAGAGTGCGTCAGTCACATTCTGCCATTCCCCATCCACGCGCTCCGATGAACCGAGCAGGGCGAACCGTCTACGCGCCCGGCTACGCAACCGACCTGTGCCAGAGTGCGAAGAACGGGAATCCTCTCGTGTTCGGCAGTAGCGCGAATTCCACGCCCGCGGCCGCAACAGTGGGTCGTACGTGCGGAAATGGGAATCCTTGGTAAGGAGGTGTTGCCCAATGCAGAGGATGTTCGACCCAAAGACCATCGCCGTCATCGGCGCGTCTGAGTCTGAAGGCTCGGTCGGCAAGACGATCATGGACAACGCGATCGGCTCGGCGGGGCGCGAAGTCTACCCCGTGAATCCTCGGCACGACACCATCCTCGGCCTCAAGGCGTACCCGAGCATCGGCGATGTACCAGCCGAGATAGACCTTGCCATGGTCGCCACGCCGGCAGCGACCGTTCCCGGTGTCCTTGCGGAGTGCGTCGCGGCGGGCGTGCACGGCGCGATCGTCGTTTCAGCGGGGTTCTCGGAAACGGGAGAGGCGGGCGCTGAGCTCGAACAACAGATCCGCGACGTCCTCAAAGACACCTCGATGCGGGTCGTTGGGCCCAACTGCCTTGGGATAATCCGTCCTACTGTTGGGCTGAACGCCTCTTTCCTCAGGATAAATCCGCAGCCGGGCAACATCGCGCTCATCTCGCAGAGCGGCGCGCTCGGCACCGGCATGCTGGACTGGGCCGTCGGTGCCCACATCGGCTTCTCGATGTTCGCCTCGGTCGGCGGGATGGTGAACGTCGACTTCGCCGACCTGGTCGATTTTCTCGGCGAGGACGAGCACACGCGCAGCATCCTCATCTACATGGAGAACATCGGAAACGCGCGCCGGTTCATGAGCGCGGCACGGGGATTCGCCCGCAACAAGCCGATCATCGTGCTCAAGCCGGGCCGCTATGCGGAGAGTGCGCGAGCCGCCCTGTCGCACACCGGCGCGATGGCCGGAGGCGACGAGATCTACGAGGCCGCGTTCCGCCGCGAGGGCGTCGTACGCGTACACGAGGTGGCCGAGCTCTTCCACGCGGCCGCTGTACTCGACTCGGCACGTCTGCCGCAGGGCCCAGACGTGGCAATCGTCACGAACGCCGGCGGCCTCGGCGTCATGGCCACGGACGCGCTCGTCGAGGCGGGCGGGCGGCTTGCGCCGCTGTCCGACGCGATGATGCAGACGCTGAATGAGAAGTTGCCCGCGTACTGGAGCCACAACAACCCGATAGACGTGCTCGGAGACGCGGGAAGCGACCGCTTCGTGTCGGCCGTGCAGGCGTGTCTCGACGAGCCTGCCGTGAACGGCATCCTCCTCATCTACACGCCCCAGGGAAACGCGCGGCCCGATGAGATGGCCGAGCAGGTCTCCGAACTCGTCAAGGACTCGGACAAGCCCGTGCTCACGGTGCTGATGGGCGGGGACACGGTGCGCAACGGTCGTCGCATCTTCGCCGAGAACGGCGTGCCCACCTACGAGACGCCGGAGGATGGCGTCAAGACGTACATGGGCATGTACCGCTACTCGAAGAACCTCGAGCTTCTGTATGAGACTCCGGCCGAGCTGGATGTCGACGTTGCCCCGCCGCGGCACAACCTGCAGGCGATGCTACGCCGCACCGCAAAGACCGGCCGGCTCGTCCTGACCGAGGAAGAGTCCAAGCGCTTCCTCACGACTTACGGCATGCCGGTCATCCCGCAGCGCACGGCCACCTCTTTGGAGGACGCGAAGGTCGCCGCCCAAGAGATCGGCTATCCGGTCGTGCTCAAGATCGTCTCGCACGACATCACGCACAAGAACGCGGCGGGCGGAGTCGAACTCGGCATCTGCTCCGACGCCGACCTGAAGCGGGCCTATGGGGAGATCATGGCGCGCGTGAAGCAGAGGGAACCGGACGCCGAGATCGAAGGCATCTCGGTGCAGAAGATGGTCCGACCGGTCGACTACGAGATCATCCTCGGCATGAAGAAGGACAAGCAGTTCGGGTCGGTGATCGTCTTCGGCGCGGGTGGTGTGGGCGCCGAGCGTCTCGCCGACTTCTCGGTCAGTCTCCCGCCGCTCAATCCCGTGCTCGCCAGGCGAATGATGGAAGAGACGCGGGTCTTCAAGACGATGGCGAATCCCCCGAAGGGAATCGAGCCGCCGGACCTGAGTGCCATCGACGAGATGGTGACCATGCTCTCGAGCCTGGTCGTCGACTTCCCGGAGATCTCCGAGATCGACGTGAACCCGGTCGTCATCACGAACGGCAAGCCGCTCGCCGTGGATGCACGCATCATCATCGACGACTCGGTGCTCGCGGGGCACCCCGACACGCCGCACCTGGTCATCACTCCGTACCCCACCCGCTTCACCGCGCCGTGGCGTCTGAACGACGGCACCGAAGTGCTGCTGCGACCGATTCGTCCAGAGGACGAACTGATGATCGATGAGATGCTCAAGACGATGAGTGACGAGGCGCTTCGGAGCCGCTTCTTCGACGGCATCCCCGAATGGACGCACGACCGTCTCGTGCGTTTCACCAACATCGACTACGAGCGCGAGATCGC
>DATHUB010000293.1:0-3260 GCA_035462695.1 Coriobacteriia bacterium
TCGGGCCGGGGACCGCTGGTGTGGAGCAGATCTTTCTGGAGCGAGCGAAGCTTTCCCACACGCATCCGCGCGCAGTGCGGCCCGAAGGCGCGCTGTCGCCCGTGGACGAGCAGCTGACGGTGCGTTTCCTGGTGACGGGGCGCCCGCACGCGCCCGGCGGGCTCACGACTGTGAGCGTGAGAGGCGTCCACGGCAGCTATCCCTCGCTGTCCCTGTCAGCTCCCAGCTATCAGGCGACAAACGTTGCGACGGCGATTGCTGCCGCAGAAGCCGCTCTCGGCAGAGGGCTGGACGCGGAGCGCGCGCGGCGCAGCCTGATCGACGCGCGCCTTCCGGGGCGCTTCGAGCTCATGCTCGACGAGCCGCCCGTGGTCGTGGATGGTTCGCACAACCCGCAGGCGGCGTACGTGCTCGCGGAAGCGATCGCGGAGGCCTGGCCTGCCCCGGAGCGACGTCCACTCGTGGTGCTCGGCGTGCTCTCGGACAAAGACGCCAAGGGAATCGTCCAAGCGCTTGCTCCGGTAGTGTCGGGTTTTGCCGTCTGCGCACCGGTCTCGGCACGCGCACTTCCCGCGCAAGTGCTTGCCGATATTGTCGAAGTTGTCACAGGCGTTCGACCGTGGGTATTCGATACAGTCGCGGCTGCACTCCTGGCATTGACCGTGGAGTCTGCGGGAAAGGAGGGCCTCGTTGTCACCGGTTCGCTCACGACGGCAGGCGAAGCCCGCCACTTCCTTCGCGACAGGAAGGCAACAGACCGTCGTTAGCAGCGGGTTTGAATGTTCCTTCTGGTAGAATCCGTGCGTGATGCGCGCGAGGGGCGCGCTGTCTGGAAAGGACCCGGATGGGCGACCTGCTTACCCCGATACTCAACAGCCCGCTCTTCATTCTCGTGCGCAACCTGTGCACGCTCTTCTTCATCGTTCTCGACATCGCTCTCGTCTTCTGGACATACCGGGACGCGAGTCGTCGGGGCGCGATGGCGTGGCTATGGGCGCTGGCTGTGCTGCTCTTCCCCTTGGCCGGCTGGATCGTTTATCTCGTGGTTCGTCCCCCGGAGTTCGCGGACGACGCCCGGGAGCGAGACCTCGAGATTCGCGCCAAGGAGATCTCGCTTGCCCGTGACTACGAGAGCTGCCCCGCCTGCTTCAAGCCGGTCGAGAAGGACTTTCTCATCTGCCCGAACTGCATGAAGAAGCTCAGAAAGCCCTGCATCGAGTGCGGCAAAGCACTGAGATTGAACTGGGCGGTCTGCCCGTACTGCAAGACCAAGCAGTAGGGGAGCCTCCCTGCAGCGACAAGGCCCATCGACCGCCCCGCCGCTGCGGGGCGGTTTCGGCTAGAAGAAGGAGCGCGAGCCCATGCCAGACATCACCATCAAGCTTCCTGACGGCAGCGAGAAGCAGGTTGCCGAGGGCTCGACCATCTACGATGTGGCGTCTTCGATCGGTCCCCGGCTCGCCCAGGCGGCGATCGCGGGCAAGATCGATGGCTCGCTGGTGGACGTGGACCGCACTGTCCCCGCCGGAGCCACGATCGAGATTCTCACCGACAAGAGCCCCGAGGCGCTCGGCGTGCTTCGGCACTCTGCGGCCCACGTGATGGCCGAGGCTGTCAAAGACCTCTTTCCGATGGCGAAGTTCGGCATCGGTCCGTCGATTGAAGACGGCTTCTACTACGACTTCGAGGTGGGTCGGCCCTTCACGCCGGAGGACTTGGACGCCATCGAAGAACGCATGCGGCAGATCGTTGCCGAGGAGAAGACCTTCAAGCGCACCGAGATCGATCGGCTCGAGGCTTGGGACGCCTTCGAGGAGCAGCCGCTGAAGCGCGAGCTGATCTCGGAGCTGCCCGAGGACGAGACGATCTGCACCTACAGCCAGGGCAGCTTCACTGATCTTTGTCGAGGCCCCCACGTGCCGTCCACCGCCAAGATCGGCGCCTTCAAGCTCATGAAGATCGCTGGCGCGTACTGGCGCGGCGACTCGAACAAGCCGATGCTCCAGCGCATCTACGGCACGGCCTGGTTCACCCAGAAGGACCTCGACGCCTACCTCACCCGCATCGAGGAGGCGGAGCGGCGCGACCATCGCAAACTCGGCAAGGAGCTCGATCTCTTCTCGCTCCACGAGGAAGCCGGCGCCGGTCTACCGCTCTACCACCCAAAGGGCGCGCGCGTTCTGAGGATGATTCAGGAGTGGCTGCGCGCCGAGCTCTATCGCCGTGACTACGTCGAGGTCATCACCCCTCACATCTACAAGGCAGACGTATGGAAGATCTCGGGGCACTGGGACAACTACCGAGAGAACATGTACTTCTTCCAAGTGGACGAGGGCGATGGCCGCGTAAACGACTATGGCATCAAGCCCATGAACTGCCCGGGCCACATCATGATCTACAACGACGATGTTCGTTCGTACCGCGATCTTCCCATCCGAATGTTCGAGTTCGGGACGGTCTATAGGCACGAACTCTCCGGCGTCGTGCACGGGCTCATGCGCGCCCGTGGCTTCACTCAGGACGACGCTCACATCTTCTGCACCGCCGAGCAGGTGACTCCCGAGGTCATGAAGATGCTCGACCTCGTCGACTACGTGAACGGGGTCTTCGGTTTCGAGTACACCGCGGAAGTCTCGACCCGACCGGAGAAGTCGATCCAAGGCTTCGACGAGGAGTGGGAGCACGCGACCCAGGCACTGATGGACGCACTCGACCAGCGGGGCATGGCCTACGAAATCAACGAGGGCGACGGCGCTTTCTACGGGCCGAAGATCGATATCAAGCTTCGCGATGCGATCGGTCGAACCTGGCAGACCGCGACCATCCAGGTCGACTTCAATAACCCGCAGCGCTTCAACATGAAGTACCGCACGGCGGACAATACAGAGGCGCAGCCCTTCATGCTGCACCGCACCATCCTTGGCAGCATGGAGCGGTTCCTCGGCATCCTCATCGAGCACTACGCGGGTGCGTTCCCCACCTGGCTCGCACCCGTCCAGGCCGTCCTGATCCCGATCTCGGACCGGCACCTCGAGCACGTCGAGGCCGTCGCGAAGAGACTGACCGCGGCGGACGTGCGCGTCGAGGTCTATGCGCAGAACGAGCCGATGCGAGTGAAGATCGCCAAGGCGCAGCAGCAGAAGGTGCCCTACATGCTTGTTGTAGGCGACAAGGAGATCGAGAACGACACGGTCGGCGTGCGCGAGCGCACACAAGGAGATATCGGCGCCATGTCCGTCGCCGACTTCGCCGAGAAGGTC
>DATHUB010000294.1:0-5094 GCA_035462695.1 Coriobacteriia bacterium
GTGCACTCGCTCCTTTTACCGAGGGCCCCTCGATCCGCCTTTTCGGCGCCGCGATCGAACGGCAGACGGTCTGGATATGGGTTCTCACGCTCATCGCAGTAGTCGCTCTCGCGCTGCTCTACCGCCGCACCGCGTTCGGCAAGGCGATGCGAGCGACCTCGATCCGCCGTGACGCGGCTCGCCTCGTCGGCATCGACGCCGGCAGGATGGTCACGTACTCCTTCGCTCTGGCCGGAGGGCTGGGTGCCTTGGCGGGACTCGCCGTTGCGCCTCTGACCCAAACCGCCTTCGACGTGGGGGCGGGAATCGGCGTAAAGGGATTCTCAGCGGCCATTCTCGGCGGTCTTGGGAATCCGGTCGCGGCCGTGGGTGGCGGACTGATCCTCGGTCTACTGGAGAGCCTGACCGCCGGCTACCTCAACCCGCTGTACAAGGACGCGGTCGCGCTCATCGTGCTTCTCGGCGTGCTGTTCCTGAAGCCCTCGGGGTTGCTCGGCGGGCGTACCAGGGAGAAGGTCTAGATGCGCGGGCGGCTGATACGCACGCTCGCGCCCTGGGTGATCGCCGCGATGATCGCGATAGTCCCCTTGGTCTTGGCCGACCGCTTCCTGCTCAAGGTCTTCACGTTCGTGGGTCTGAACGCGCTCGTCGTCGTCGGACTTGCCCTGCTCTTCGGCTACGCGGGTCAGGTCTCGCTCGGACACTCCGCATTCATCGGTATCGGGGCCTACACCTGTGCCTACCTCACGGCCCGCCTCGGCCTGCCATGGATCGCCGGCTTCGCGGCGGCGGGAGCACTTGCAGCGGTGGGGGGCCTCTTGCTCGCCCTGCCGAGCCTCCGGCTCAAAGGGCACTACCTCGCGATGGCGACGCTGGGCTTCGGTGAGCTGATGACGCTTGCGTTCGTCGAGGCCGAGCCGCTGACCGGCGGCGTCAACGGACTGGGCGGAATCCCGTTCCCGACGCTGGGCGCGCTCGAGGTGAAGGAGCCTTGGGCGCTGTACTGGCTGGTGTGGGGAGTCGTCGGGGTCGCGGTCCTGATCGCCGCGAACATGGTGCGGCTTCGCCCGGGTCGTGCGATGCGCTCGCTGCACGGTAGCGAGCTGGGGGCGCAGGCGTGCGGTGTCGACGTGGTGGGCGTGAAGGTCCGCACGTTCGTGTTGAGCGCCGCGCTTGCCGGGCTTTCGGGTGCGCTCTATGCGAGCGTTGTCGGATTCATCTCGCCGAGCGTGTTCACGCTCGCGGCGTCGGTGACCCTGCTCGCCATGGCCGTCACGGGCGGCACCGGCTCGCTTGCCGGCCCGATCGCCGCAGCTGCCTTGCTGACGCTCGTGCAGTATCTGGACGCGCTCGTTCCCGGACTGCCGCGGGAGACCGCCCAGACCCTGCAGCAGTACCAGGCCGACATCTACGGCATAGCGATCGTGCTGGTCGTTCTGTTCGCCCCCAAGGGGATTGCGGGCCTGTGGCAGCGCAAGGCGGGGGAGGCGTCGTGACACTGCTTTCCGTGCGCAACGTAACGAAGCGGTTCGGTGGTCTCGTGGCCGTCGACACGGTCTCCTTCGACGTACACGAGCGCACTATCAAGGCGCTGATCGGTCCGAACGGGGCAGGGAAGTCGACGCTTTTCAACGCGCTTACGGGATTCGATCGCCCGGATGAAGGCTCGGTCGAGTTTGACGGTGCCGAGATCGTCGGGAAGCGGCCGCGAGACGTCGTCCGCGCCGGTCTGGCTCGGACGTTCCAGAACACCCAGCTCTTCGACGAGCTCTCGGCCCTCGACAACGTGATGGTGGGTGCGCAGGCGCATCAGCGCTCGGGATTTGCGGCCGCGGCGCTCAGGCTGCCCTCGGCGCTGGCCGAGGAGCGTGAGTCTGCCGAGGAAGCCTCGCGGCTGATGCGGCTCGTGGGCGTGGACGAATGGGCTCGCACGCCCGCCGCCGACCTGCCAGCGGGCATCCGGCGCCTCGTCGAGATAGCGCGCGCGCTCGCCACCTCGCCCCGCATGCTGCTGCTCGACGAGCCCGCCGCGGGCCTGAACGCCACGGAGACGAGGGAGCTTGTCGAGACCCTGTACCGCGTTCGAGACCGCGGCATCACCGTCCTGGTCGTGGAGCACGACATGGGGCTCGTGATGGAGGTCTCCGATGAGATCGTCGTTCTCGATCGCGGGCGCAAGATCGCCGAGGGCCCCCCGCGCATGATTCAGAAGGATCCCGCGGTCATCGCCGCCTATCTGGGCGAGGAGGCCGTAGATGAGTAGCCCCCTGCTCGAACTCACTGAAGTCCACGCCGGTTACGGGCGCGTCGAGGTCCTTCGCGGCATCGACCTGCATGTGGCGGCGGGCGAGCTCGTTGCACTCATCGGGGCGAACGGTGCAGGCAAGTCGACGCTGCTGAAAGCGGTAGTAGGGCTGATACCGGTCTCGGCCGGCACCGTGCGGCTCGGTGGGCGGGACCTTGCGCGAGTCCGGCCTGAGCGCCTCGTGCGCGAGGGGGTCGCGCTCGTGCCCGAGGGCAGGCTGCTCTTCGGGCCGATGACGGTCGCTGAGAACTTGGAACTGGGCGCCTACGCGCTCGGTGGAGCGCGACGCACGGCCGTTCGCGAGGGACTTGAGCGCGTGCACGAGCTATTCCCCGTGCTCGCCGAGCGCTCGGGCCAGGCGGCCGAGACCCTCTCTGGGGGAGAGCAGCAGATGCTCGCGGTCGGCAGGGCACTCATGAGCCAGCCGACCCTGCTGCTGCTCGACGAGCCCTCACTCGGCCTGGCGCCGAAGGTCATCGCCGAGATCTTCTCGGCGCTGGATCTGTTGCGTACGCAAGGAGTCACGATTCTGCTCGTCGAACAGGACGCCCGGCTCGCGCTGAAGCACGCGGACCGCGGCTACGTGATGCGCACTGGCCGGGTTGCCCTCGAGGGAAGCTCGGCCGAGCTTCTGGCTGATGAGACAGTTCGCACGATATACCTCGGATCGTGGCGTGCAGAAGGGGAGTGACCGCAGGTGATCTGGAACCCCGAATACGAATGCATGGACCGCTCGAAGCTGCATGACCTGCAGCTCAGGCGGCTCCAGATGACGGTTTCGTGGGTCTACGAACGGGTGCCGTACTACCGCGAGAAGATGGACGTCGCCGGCGTGCGTCCGCGCGACATCAAGTCACTCGACGATGTGCGGCGGCTTCCGTTCACCGACAAGAGCGCTCTGCGCGACACCTACCCCTTCGGGATGTTCGCACTGCCGCTCGAAGAGGTAGTGCGGATCCACAGCTCCAGTGGCACCACCGGCAAGCCAATCGTGGTCGGCTACTCCCGTGGCGATGTGAACACGTGGACCGAGCTTACCGCCCGCGTGGCGGCGGAGGCGGGCGTGCATCGGCGCGACCTCGTGCAGATGGCGTTCCTCTACGGCATGTTCACCGGGGGTTGGGGCATGCACTACGGCATCGAACGCATCGGAGCTTCGATCATCCCCGCGGGCAGCGGGCAGACCGAGCGGCATCTGATGATGATGCGCGACTTCGGGACCACGGTTCTCGTCTCCACGCCGAGCTACGCCCTGTACCTTGCCGAGCAAGGGGAGGCCGAGGGCATCGACTTCTCGGCGCTTCCGCTCCGCCTCGGGCTGTTTGGCGGCGAGCCGTGCTCGGACAGGATGAAGGCTGAGATCGAAGAGAAGCTGCACATCCGTGCCAGCGACAACTACGGGCTCTCCGAGGTCATGGGACCCGGCGTCGCCGGGGAGTGCGAGTGCAGTTGCGGCCAGCACATCGCCGAGGACCACCTGCTCGTCGAGGTGGTCGACCCGGAAACGGGGGAGCCGGTCGAGCCCGGAGAGCAGGGGGAGCTTGTTATCACGACCCTCACCAAGGAAGCCTTCCCGGTCGTTCGCTACCGGACTCACGACCTGACTACACTCGACACGAGCCGGTGTGAGTGCGGTCGTACGCTCGCCCGCATGCAGAAGGTCCGTGCACGCACCGACGACATGCTCATCATTCGCGGCGTGAATGTCTTCCCGAGCCAGATCGAAGATGTGCTCTTCCAGATCGAGGGAATCCGGCCTCATTACCTCGTGGTTGTGGACCGCAAGAAGAACCTTGATGACCTCGAGGTGCGTATCGAGGTCGAGGAAGCGGTGTTTTCGGATATCATGGCGGATATGGTTGCATTTCAGCGGTCTGTCTCGGACAAGCTGCAGTCGGTTCTTGGCCTTCGCGCGAGGATCACGCTTGTCGAACCAGGCGCCATCGAGCGGAGCGCGGGCAAGAGCAAGCGCGTCCTCGACCTGCGCGAGAGCTAAGGCCGCTCGTCATATCGCTTTCGAAAGGAAACTGAGTGCCCCTCTGGGGATGGGTGGCCATAGGGAGCGGCGTTCTGCTGCTTGTCGCGGCAGGAGTCGCTGCAGTTGTCCTCGGCTGGAGGGCTTACGAGCGCAAGGCGCTACTGCGTCTGCTCGTGCGCGCCGAAGCCGTCGAGGCTGCTGCGTCCGCGCTGCTTGAGACATTCACGCGGTTGGCGAACGGCTCGGACAGCGAACTGGAGGTCTTCGCCGAGGACCCAGGCTCGCCGGAACGCCATGCTCTGGCCGAGATACACACGAGGGCAAATCTCCTTGCCGATGAACTCGATCGCATGCCTCTCCCAAGAAAACTCATTCCGGTCGCCGAAGCATTGGCAGATGCGGCATATACCATCTGTGAACAATCAGGCTGTGTCAGAGATGAAGATACCGACGGCGTTGCCTTGGAGCGGCTCCTGAGTATCGATCTTGAGCGAGTACAGTCGTACACCGACAAGGCGCGCCAGATCACTACGGGCGCATGTGACGTCTGCGGACTCGATGAGACAGCCGTCTACGGCGGGGGTCTTTACCTGTGAACAAGCAAGTACTCAAGTGGATCAAGGCAATCGCGGGCGCGTTGCTCATTTTCATTCTTCTCATGGTGGTGAACCGCTACTGGACTGACTACCGCACCATGGCGACGTCCGCCGAGACCACGACGACCGCCACGGCTCCCCCGGAGGGGGAGGAGAAGGACGCCAAGGACGAGTCGGACAAGAAGAAGAGTTCGACGTCGACCAAGAAGACCAGT
>DATHUB010000295.1:0-2617 GCA_035462695.1 Coriobacteriia bacterium
GCACCTCACCCGGGTCGCTGGCTGGAACTTCTTCCTGGGCTCGGGCGTCGCGATGGCAGGCCCGGTGCTCGGCGCGTTCCTGATGGGGGTGGCTCCAATGGGTGCCGTGATCGCGGTCGACGTTGCCGGTGCCCTCATCGCCGTCGCGTCTCTGATGCTGGTTCGCATCCCCCACCCTCATCGCGCTTCCGACGATCCCGTCACGGCGGGCGTTGTAGCCGAGTTCATCGCGGGCTGGCGCGAACTCCTCGCCCATCGCGGCCTGCTCGCTCTGGCGCTCGTGCTCACCGTCGTGACCGTGCTGTACATGCCAATCAACGCCCTCTTCCCGCTCATGACGAGTGCCCACTTCAACGGCGATGCCCTGGCGGCCAGCGCCGTCGAGCTCGCATTCGGCGCCGGCATGCTGATCGGGTCACTCGCGATCGGCGGGCTCTCGGCCAGATTCTCCGGCGTGCAGCTCATCTCGGCAGGAATCATCCTCATCGGCGCCTTGCTCGGCGTATCGGGTCTGCTGCCGTCCTCGGCGTTCTGGCTGTTTGTTGTGCTCTGTGTGGCGATGGGCTTCTCGCCGCCGCTTTTCGGCGCACCGCTGATGGCCATGTTCCAGACCCAGGTAGACCCGTCCAAACTCGGTCGCGTGATGTCCCTGTTCATGACGATGACCATGCTGGTCACGCCAGTCGGCCTGCTGCTGGCCGGGCCCGTCGCCGAGAAGGTCGGCGTCGCTGTCTGGTTCGCGATCTCAGGCCTGCTGATCACTGCGACCGGACTGCTCATGTGGGCGCTGCCTGCGGTCCGTGAGATGGACCAGCCGGTGAGGGGTTCCTCCATGCTCGGCGCGGAGGAGTGCCCTCAGCCCGAGTAGACGGAGTGCCGCGCGTGTGAAAGCTCGGAGGCCCAGACACTCGATATGAGACCTGGCGGATCCCGCTACCGCTTTCGGTACCCCTCGAAGATTGCACCAACCACGACGCCGGCAGCCGCTCCGAAAGTCATGCCGAGCGTGATGTTGCCCAAGATCGCACCAAAGACGACTCCGAGCCCAGCCCCCAGCCCGATGAGCGCACCCATGCTGATGAAGTCGGACGGCCGCACCTGCCCCCTCTTAGGATCCATTTCAGCTCTCCCTCTCTGTGCTCGTGAGCAGACCGCTTACCAGCGCTTCGAGCCCGAACTCAAACTGAGCATCGAACCGGGACACGCCAGCGACTGCCAAGACATGACGTAGTGCCGGGAACTCCTCGGCAGGAAGCCGAGAGGCTTGGGTGACGGTCGGTTTCCCCTCGGCAACTGCGCGCTGCATTCGCAGCTGCATCGTTGCCGCGCCGATCACGTAGTCAGACACTGCGTTGACCGCCCACAGAGCCTGCAGAGGGGCGAGCCCGGAATCGAGGAGTGCTGCCAGCATCTTCTCGATGGGTCGTAGTTCCGACGGGGTCTCGAGATTGCGCCCGACAAGCAGCTCAGCCGCATTGCCGTGCGCGAGGAGTGCCGAACGAAAAGCGCCGGCGAGTTGGCAGAGCCGCTCATGAGGCGGCGCGCCTGCCTCGCCCGCATTGAGGTCCACCTCGGCCATGATCGCCTCGATGATCAAGACGACCAGGCCTGCCTTCTTATCGGGCACGTGATAGTAGATGGCCATCGGGTCCACACCAAGCTGTGCTCCAAGCCGACGCATGGACAGGGCGTCGGGGCCGGAAGCGTCAACGAGTGCGAGCGCCGCGGACACGATCTCGTCGCGACCTAATGGACCTGTCGATCGTCTTGCGTTCATGTCACCCCAAGCGAAGGGATTCTACACCGTAGAACACATTCTACTCTACGGTGTAGAATTGGACAACCCGACCGCGCGCCTGACGGGCGAAGCCGCTAGTCCCGCGTCCAGAACTTGGAGTTCACGTAGAGCTCCTCCACCTTCTTGCGCGCCCACGGCGTCTTGCGCAGGAAGTTCAGAACGGAACTCATGGTCGGGTCGTTCTTGAGGCAGTTGATCCGGATCCGTTTCGCCAGACCATCCCAGCCGTACTTGTTGACCAGCTTGGACAGCATCATTTCGAGGGTGACTCCGTGCAGTGGATCGTTCGGATGCTCGTCAGCCACTCTCTCCCGCTCCCTTTCGTACGGCACATATAGTCGGATGCCGCATGGCGATCCACACCGCGCACGCAACTGCGAAGACGCGTATGACTTCCTGGGCCTCAACCATTCCCACATGGTAGCGGAGCGCTCAGGGCCACCGCGCCCAAGTGCAGCGTGCCTACCGGCTTCCGAGCGCGCCCGCTAGACGCTCGTCGCCGGTTTGCTCGGCAATCGCGGCTACCCCAAGGACAATCGCCAGAAGCGGCTCGAAAGCTAGTTCACAGGTACCTCACCATCCCGGCGATTGCAGTCGGTCGCAGGCGCTGCGCGGCAAAGATCTCGGTGCACGCACCATACCCGCAGTCCGGACACACCTCATCGCCGGCCCTGCAGCACACCGACTCCCCCTTTGCGTCGGCCACGAGAGCTGTCGGCATACGGCGCGTCCAGTCTCCTGACGCGAGCGCCTCAAGTCCTGCTCGTGAGTTGATGATGGGGAGACCGCGCGCCTTCATCTCGAGAAGTCCCTCGATCA
>DATHUB010000296.1:0-3159 GCA_035462695.1 Coriobacteriia bacterium
TCATCCCCGGCGGCGTGAACTCGCCTGTGCGCGCGTACAAGAGTGTCGGCATCGAGCCCCGCTTCGTTGACCGCGCCAAGGGCAGTCGCATCTGGGACGTCGATGGCCGCGAGTACGTCGACTTCGTGCAGATCTGGGGGCCGATGATTCTGGGTCACGGCTACGGGCCGGTGCTCGATGCCGTGCGCGAACAGCTTGAGCGCGGGACCTCCTTCGGCGCGCCGACGTGCGTGGAGATCGCGGCGGCCGAAGCCGTCGCCAACGCGGTGCCGAGTGTGGAGATGGTGCGCTTCGTCTCCAGCGGCACCGAGGCCACCATGAGCGCGATCCGACTCGCGCGCGGCTTCACCGGCCGGGAAAAGTTCATCAAGTTCGACGGCAACTACCACGGACACTCAGACGCGCTGCTCGTAGCCGCTGGTAGCGGGCTTCTGACTCTCGGCATTCCCAGCACGCCTGGCGTGACCGCGGGCGCTGCCGGCGACACGATCGTGCTGCCGTACAACGACCTCGACTCGGTTCGTGAGGCACTTGAGGCGCAGGGCGAAGAGGTGGCAGCAATCATCCTCGAGCCGATCGCCGGCAACATGGGCGTCGTACCGCCGAAGGCGGGCTTCCTGCAAGGTCTTCGCGACCTGTGCGACAAGTTCGGCGTCGTTCTCATCTTCGACGAGGTCATCTCCGGATTCCGTGTGGCCCTCGGCGGAGCCCAGGAGCTGTACGGTGTGACGCCCGACTTGACCACGCTCGGCAAGATCATCGGCGGCGGCTTCCCGGTCGGCGCGTTCGGCGGCAGGCGCGAGATCATGGAGCAGTTGGCGCCGACGGGTCCCGTGTACCAGGCAGGCACGCTCTCGGGCAATCCGGTCGCGATGGTTGCCGGGCTCGCCACGATAGAGGCTCTTTCCCAGCCGGGCGTCTACGAGGAGCTCGACCGCAAGGGCAAGAAGCTCGCTGACGGCCTGTGCCGCGCCGCCGGCAACGCGGCAATTCACACGCACTGCAACCGCGTCGGTTCGATGTCGACGATGTTCTTCACTCACCTTGAGGTGAGCAACTGGTCGACGGCCTCGACATCGGACACGGAGCGCTACGCGAAGTTCTTCCGAGGAATGCTCGACCGTGGCTACTGGCTGGCGCCGAGTCAGTTCGAGGCGTGCTTCGTATCGCTCGCGCACACCGACGAGGAGATCGACGGCTTCGTTGAGGCCGCCGCTGAGGTGCTGCAGACGCTGTAGCGAGATGCGTCGACGCACGCAGCGCACGACGAGAGCCCCGGGTATGGGCGTCCCGGGGCCCTCGTCGTTGTAAGAGCAACTCGGTATTCCATCTACTCCCACCCTTGAAGTAGGATTTTCCAGAAGCGCACCGAAGTGCGTCTGGAGTCGCGGTGCCTGGCCGCGACGGTCGCTCGGCGTTAGCGGGGATGCGCCGGCCTACCTGCGGGGGGATCAGATGCAATCGAATAGTCCGGGAAGACGGCTGACGCAGCTTGCTGTCGCGACGCTCGGCTTCGTCTTGGTGTTTGCTGTCCTTGCGAACTCGGCGATGGCCGCTTCAACCTACTCTGAGAAGAGCCCTGCTGAGGGGTCGGTGAGTGCGGCAGCCCTGCCGCTCATTTCGGTGAAAGTCTCCGATCCGGCAGGCATCTCGACTGGATTCCAGCTAAAGATTGATGGAGTCAGTCGGACCCCTAAGGTGAAATGGATCGACAGCAAGACCGTTGTGCTGTCCTATCAGCAGACCGCCCCCCTGAAGAACGGCTCGCACAGCGTCTACGCATCCGTGTACACGTACGCGGGACGTACCTCGAATACGTGGTCGTTCACGACCAAGGTGCCGCCGACGATAGGGCCGCTTTCTCCGGCCGATGGCTCCACCACAAATCTCCAACGCCCCACGATTTCGGCGGGGGTGTCGGCAAACGGCGTGGCCGTCTCGTCATACACACTGAGTGTGGACGGCGTGGCAGTGACGCCTGGCTATAACGCGACAACGAAGCAGATCATCTACACACCCGCGGCCGATCTCGCCAATGATTCGCAACACACGGCTTCGCTCACGGTCACTGATGCATCGGGCATGTCGACCACGGTGATCTGGAACTTCAATGTTCAGGTCTACGCCGACATGAACGACACCGTGGGCTGCTCCGAATGCCACATTGCGTATCCGGTCGCTCACCCAATGGGCAACTGCGCCGGCTGCCACGACGGATTCGCTCCATTTCCGGCGTACTGGAACATGGAGGATCTCACTCCGGTTCACGGAGCCGACTACATCGTCGACATAGACTGTGCCTACTGCCACTCGAGCGTGTTCCCCGCTGTGCCGCGGCACGTTGAAGATGTTCGCGCTGCGCACGTAACGAGTGACGACATGAGCGGCTGCGCATGTCACGTACGCAGCCTAACCATCGAGCACAACCGTTACCTCACTGACGCCGGTGATCCCATCGCATGCACGGGCTGTCACGGGCCGAACGTCGAGCAGCGCGTGCTCGACGCCCTCGCTTCGGGCAACACCTCATGTCTGGGCTGCCACGATTCGGCGGAACATGAAGAGCTGCACTTCGTGACCTTGGAGGGGAGCTGCGTCGGCTGCCACAGGGGCGGCAGCCTGACGTCGATCCACCTTGTCGAGAACCACCTCGCGTGCGCGACGTGCCACAAGAGCACGGACCAGCGAGTCATCGACGCGCTTGCCAACAACGATAAGGCCTGTTCGGCGTGTCACGGCGCTCAGCACGCCCTCGACAAGTCGTTCTGCTACGGCTGCCATCAGTCAACACTGCTGACCTACAACGGGCAGTCGGTGGCTGATCAGTCGAAGCACATGGCCGCGACTTCGTCGGCCAGGGCTCTCACTCAATATCCAGACGCCAGTCAGCCTGCGACTGCCTGCGGCAACTGTCACGACGATCACGACGGCGGAACGCGCGCGGACGGCAACGAACTCGGCTACACCTGCCACGACGGTGCGGGGACGACGAAGCCGGTGACGGTGTCGTATCAGGGCAAGGCGACCTTCGGCTCGGCAGGCCATGCTCCCGCTCAGGGCGACTCAGGGCGCACTGTCGGTCTGACGACCGGCTCATCACGCTTTGCCGCATGGGAGAGCTCAAGCCAGCCGATCCCAACGTCGCCAGGGACTGCGTTG
>DATHUB010000297.1:0-12408 GCA_035462695.1 Coriobacteriia bacterium
GACAGACGTGCGGACGAGACGGTGTCGCTTCCCTCGCCCCTGAGATGCAGCAGGACGTTCAGATACTGGGGAAGCCGTTCGATGACCCCTTGAGGGACCCGTTGCTGTCCAATGCTCGCCGCGCCCACTGATTTTCCTCGAATCGCTGCCGGACGATCCGGTTAACCGTCGCCAAAATCGTAACAACTGTTACAAAGTACGGCAACACATTTCGGCGTCTGGCGTCAGACGGACTCGTCCCTCTGAAGCAGCGAGATGATGTCCGAGCGCGTTACGATGCCGGCAAGACGACCATCTTCAACAACGATCAGGGCTCCAGGCCGGTCCGCGGCGAGCTTGGAGAGCACGGTATCCACCGGTGTGTCTGCGTGCGTGATCAGTGACGGCAGATCCCTGTTCGTTACGTCGATCGTTCTCATGAAGGGCCAGTCGGACCGGTCGACCGTCTTCACGTCCGGGAGCGTGACGAGTCCGACGATCGCGCCTTCGTAGAAGACCGGATACCGACTGTGTCTGCGGCCGAGGAAGTGGTCCTGGACGAGAGTCTCCAGCGTCTCTCCGCCGTCAACGTACTCGGGAGACGGCGACATGATCTGAGAGATCTGAACGCCGGCCGTGCGGGAGCGCACCAACTGCTGCCGATACGCTTGTCCTGCGAGAGACGCGATGAACCAACCGATCAGGCCGAACCACAGAAAGCCGGTGCTGCCCTGAAGCATGGTGTAGACGGCAAGAGCGACCATCGACCAGCCGATGAACTGGCCGACACGCACCGCCCACAGCGTCGCCTTCAGCAGGTCGTGAGTGATGCCCCACAGTATGGAACGGAGCACACGTCCGCCGTCGAGCGGAAAGCCCGGGAGCAGGTTGAAGATCGCGACGAACAGGTTGATGACCGCCAGATACTCCAAGGGCGCCCAGAGCCACCACGCGAAGACCTGCTGGGCAGCGAGCAGATATCCCAGGAAGCAGACCAAGGCGATGACGAGACTCATGCCGGGTCCCGCGGCCGCCATCAGGAACTCCTTCGACGGCGTCTTGGGCTCTTCGTCTATCTGTGCAACGCCACCGAAGATGAAGAGGGTGATCCGGTCAACATGACCGCCCGACGCTCTCGCTACGAGGGAGTGACTAAGCTCATGCGCGAGTATCGACCCGAAGAAGAGCAGGGTCGTCACCGCGGCGACTAGATAGTAGGCCAATGCGCTCACCGTGGGCGCGTTGGCGCCAAGTGATGCTACCGCGGTCGGGAAGTATGCCGACCCAAGCGAAAACACCACGAGCGCGAAGATGACGATCCAGCTCAGGTTGACTTCGACCGGGATGCCGAAGAACTTGCCGATGCGGAACGACGGGATGTCGAACATGCGACCTCTGCTCTGGAGCGGTTGCCGGCTAGAATGCAGCTCCTTCGAGCGCCGTCGCACAGACGCACTCACGCTCGGCGGGCAGTGCCGGAATCATCTTGTAGATGAGTTCCTTCACCTTGCTGTTGTTCTCATTAAATACCCGCACAACCTCTTCGTTGGTCACGGGGGCAGCGCCTTCCATGCCGGCGTCGTAGTCGGTGATCAAGGAGATGTTGCAGTAGCAGATCTCGAGCTCGCGAGCGAGGTAGCACTCCGGGTACTGGGTCATGTTGATGACCTCCCAGCCCTGCGAAGCGAACCACTTGGACTCGGCCCTCGTCGAGAAGCGCGGACCTTGGATGACGACCACCGTGCCGGAAGGGTGCGCGGTGATCCCCGCTGATGCAGCGGTGTCGATCGCCACTTGGCGCATGGTCGGGCAGTAGGGATCGGCGGAGGAGACGTGCGTGGTTATGGGCCCGTCGAAGAACGTGTCCTTGCGGCCCCACGTACGGTCCACGAACTGATCGCAGATGACGAAGTGGCCCGGCTCGACGTCCTTACGAAGCGACCCGCACGCATTGGGACCGATGATCCGCTGGACGCCCATATCCTTCATGGCCCACAAGTTCGCTCGGAAGTTGATCATGTGCGGGGGCAGCGAATGCTCCTTGCCATGCCTTGGCAGGAACGCAACGCTGCGTCCGGAGATCTCCCCGACCATAACAGGAGACGAGGGCGCCCCAAACGGAGTGTTGACCCGATACTCTTTGGGGTTGTCCAGTAGCTCGTAGAATCCACTGCCGCCAAAGACGCCGATCTCAACCTGGGGAAGCTCGCTCATCTGTCCTCCTGAGTACCTGTCGCCGCTAAGTCGACTCACGTTCCTGAGATTCTAGAGCATACCCAGCGGTGCTGGCGGAATCAGGCAGAACGCCGAAAGTGCTGGTCGTCCTCGCACGCCCGTGAGTCGCGCTCATCCTCTACAGCCTTCGGCGCATACAGAGGACGCCGGAAGAGATTCGCCGAATCCGTCCAGCTCTCTTCGATCAGCGACGCGCCCTTGATGAAGGCCGTGAAGCCGGCGGCCTTGGCGTCCAGGTTGTCCACGTGGTGGAGGAGAAGCGCCTCGAAGGTGCTCGGCCGCTTCGGCGACCCCCACTCAAGCTCCCCGTGGTGGGACAGAATCGCATGCTCAAGCCTCAACAGCGTGTCACGGTCGACACCCGCTCCGCGGGCGGCGCCTCGCACCCTCACGACGCTCGAGACGACGTGGCCTACGAGCCTTCCCTCGTCCGTGTATCCGATCCCAGTGTCGAACGAGAGTTCGTCGACCTTACCGATGTCGTGCAGGAGAGCAGCGGCGACAAGTAGGTCCCCGTCGACGCCGTCATAACGGCCGGACATGCCCCTACACATCGACGCCACCGAAACCGAGTGCTCGAGGAGCCCACCGATGTAGGCATGGTGGTAGGACTGGGACGCGGGGCACTCGCAGAACTTGCCGAAGAACTCCTTGTCGCCGAAGACCTTGACAACCAGCCGCTTGAGCCCGGGATGCTGCAGCGAGGCCGCCAGGGCGCGAAGCTCGTCGGACAGTTCGTCGCGCGACCGCACACCGTTGCCGATCAAGTCCGAGGCGTTCCAGGTGTCGGCGGCGCTCAGACTCTCGAGAGAGATGCGCTTGGTACCGCGAAAGCTCGTTACACGCCCGACTACGCGGACAGCCGAGCGAACGGGAATGGCACAGGCGTCGGGTGAGGGGCGAAACAAGACCCCGGGTAGGGTCCCCGTCTTGTCGCTGAGTTCTAGTGAGAGGTAGGCGTCTCCGCTACGGGCTGCGCGCATCTCGCGACTGCGGAGGAAGTAGACGCCGTCGGCTCGTCCGCCCTCGACCAACTCATTGATGAAACATGCCGCCACGACAGCCTCCTTCTCGGTGAATCATCTGCACCGAGAAGGTAGTCCCAGCCTCTGACATTCAGATTGCGCGGACGCGCACGTTCGTGCCAGGCTCCACGCCGTAGCGGTCCGCGGCGTCCCCGGTGTTCAGGGCAAGAGTCAGCCATCCCGACGAGTCGACCAGAGCTACGGGATCTCCTTCGTCGACGTCCGAGAACGTCGTGCGGAACGGCACCGTGAGCGCGTTGTGTCCGAGCGAGATCTCGAGCGTTTCTGCAGAGAGTCCGAACTGCTCCATGTCGTCTGCGGAGATGTTGAAGCGAAGCGAGCCGAATCGATCCGCTTCCAAGACCTCTCCGAGCAAGAACTCGCCATCCGATGTGCAGCGCTCGAACGGCGCCTTCGTCAGAGAGTCACTGTCGATCTCTTGACCGAGCGCCGAGGGGTCGACACCGCATGCCAGTGCGGCGGCCGCTGGCGCGAGGATGTCTCGAGCGTGGAAGGTGGCGAGCGGTCCACGGAAGTCGATCTTGGCAGGGTCTATCGCGTACGCGCGTTCGACTCCCCCGGCCCTCCATGCAGCGGGCAAGAGCACGCCGTTGTCGGGACCTACCAGTCGCGTCCCGGACTTCGTCACGATGCAGATGTCTCGACGCCCACCACCGACCCCCGGGTCCACAACCACCAGATGGATCGCTTCAGGAAGCTGATAGACACCGGCTGCCGCAGTGGCCGCGCCTTTGCGGATGTCGAAGGGAGGAATCTGATGACCGAGGTCCACCACGTGAGCTTGGGGACATGCGCGATTAATCACGGCATGGCAGACACCGACCCAAGTGTCTTCCAGCCCAAAGTCGGAGATGAAACTGATAATCGACTGCACACGTCCCCCTGTCGTCGTACTGCCCTGTCCTTGGACTAGTATGGTAGTACCCGAGCTCACGGAGGTACTCTCTTGCCCTCAGCGTACCCTGTCCGCCTGGTCTTCGCCGCTCTTGCACTGCTGCTGCTGACCGCATGCGGTGCGAAAGCGCCCCTTTGGGTGGACGAAGACGGCGCCTACACGTCTGAGACGGCACTGGAGCTTGCCGAGCAGGTCGATCCCGGCTCGGTGGCGGACAGGCCCACCTCCGACGCTTTGGAGCTGCGACACGACGCGCTGGTGGCCCTGAGGCGTGAGGGCGGTGGTGCAAGCGATGCTGCCACCCTGATCACCCGGACATTTCCCTCAGACTCGTCCGGCGTTCCGTTCTACGTAGAGAGCGCGACGTATGAATCAGAACCGGCACTGGTCATCGTCGAGGCCATCGGCCGCGAGGGTGGCAAGCTGGAAGACGAGCGCGTGTGGGTGCTCAGTACTTCGGGCGACGTCCTGCTCTCGGGAACCCGGTAGTTCAGGCGCAGAGCCTGCTTCTGTACTCCGAGAGAAGGCCTTCCGGCAGCTTCGTCCTCCAACCTCGCTCCAGCTCCTCATAAGCCTCGAATGGAGTCCTGCCGGAGCCGACGAGATCGGCTACTACGCAGTCGGCAACAAGACGTGCGGCGGCAGGGGTACCGCCGTGATGCCGGATGAGTCGCCGCTCGGCGACCTTCGTGAAGTAGGCACGTACCGAACAGCGCGTCCGACGATGCGGGCTGCGTGAGATCACGGCCTCCGTGGCGCGTGCAGAGAACTCGGCGACTTCCGCGGGCAGCTTTCCCAAAGAGACTGCTTCGGCATGCAGCTCTCGCACGTACCTCAGGGCCTCTGCTGTCGTCATTACCTGTCCCATGCCTTCCTCCGTTCTCCGAGAACGGAATCAGACTAGGACGAGGGTCTGACACTATCCCCCGAGCCGGCGCGCCAGTGAGTCGAGCGCGATGCGCAGCTGGCCGGCGAGAAGGATCTCAACAAAAGCGATCGCACACGCGATCGTGATGGGCAATACCAGCTGCCGCAGGGAGGAAGCCTTCCGGTCGAAGGCGGGAAGCATCGAGACGATGACCAGATTGATGGCGGTGAGGGTTGCGACGATGCACACGGCGATCGCGACCGGGAAAGCCACGCCAAGTCGAGGACCCAGCAAGCTCACCACTCCGTAGGCGGCGGGAACGGCGAGCAGCCAAGTCCAGAAGCGCCAGACCGGATCGAGGACGCGGCAGTTCCCCCCGAACGTCCACACCTCGTCGTTGAGCATCGGCGTGATGATTGCCGCCACCGAGAAGCCCACCCCAAGTCCACTCAGCAGACGCATCCCGTTGGTCGTCTCGCGCAGGCCGGCGTACGAACTGACCCCGTCCCAGCCCATGAAAGCCAAGAAGAGGCCCATGACGACCCACACGTGGGGCTTTGCAAAGCCACGCGGCCTCTCCCCCTTGTGCATGAGCGCGATGAGGACGAAGGCGAGGGCAAAGCCGACGTAGATGCCGGTGTCTCGCACGCAGACCGGTGCCTGAACGCCGCCGCCGAAGTACGAGCGCGCCGCCACCTGGTGGCACAGACCCAGACCGAGCCAGTGTAGAAACTCGTTCAGCATGCTCGCCTTCTTTGAGACGAAGAACGGCGGGTCGCATGAGCGACCCGCCGCTTTCAGCCAGATGGTCGGGATGGCGGGATTCGAACCCACGACCTCTCGGTCCCGAACCGAGCGCTCTACCAAGCTGAGCCACATCCCGGCGAGGCGCTATGCTAGCACGCCCCTCAGGGCGCGCCAAGCCCCGAAGCGGCTTTCGCGCAGGTTGGCCAAGAGAACGAACGAGGGCCCGGCCAGCCGGCCGGACCCCCGCACGTACATCACGTCGTCAGGACTCTTACTGCAGGCCCCGCTTCGCAAGGTTCACGTGGCAGTTCGAGCAGTAGATCTCGTCGTGGCACTCGAAGCACGGCTCGGCGCCGTCCTTCTTGACGATGTTCGGGTGATACCTGACCCACGGCCTGCTCGTGACCGAGCCCTCGTGGTGGCAGGAGTCACAGAAGCTCGTCTTGTGGCAGTTCGCACAAGTGCTCTTGGACAGGGACTTCTTCTCGAAGCCCTCCTGGTGCGCGTACTTCTGGTTGTTGCCCTCGTCGATCTTGTGGGGCATCTCCAGCTTGTGGCAGCTCTTGCAGAACTTGGAGTTCGGCAGCGCCTCTGCCTCACCTGCGTGGCAGTACGTGCAGATCTCGCCGTCCTTCTTGTAGAGCTGGACGTGCGTCGCATCCTTGGAGCTGAAGTTGCGGACGAATGTGCCGCCATCGTGGGAACTGGGAACCACATCACGATCTGTGTGGCAGCTCACGCAGTCCTTCTTGGTGTGGCACTTCTCCACACAACCCGCAGGCCCGTTCTTGTTCGTGGATGCACCGTGAACGCTGATCCACGACTTGGTCAGCGAAGATCCAACGTGGTGGCAGTTGCTGCACACCTCGCGGAACTGGTGGCAGTTCTTGCAGTCGTTCTGGTTCTTCTTGCTGCTGACATGCTGCTTCTTGAACTCAGCAGGGTGCGGCATCTCGAACTCGTGACAGCTCTTGCAGAACTTCGCGTTGGCGCCGCCGGTGCCGTGACATACAGCGCACGACTCCATCGACTTCTGCGCATCGAGAGCGTGCTTGGCGGACACCTTCGCCGGCTCTTTGCCGTAGGTCGTAATGGCGCCCGGTGCTTTCGGCTTCGTCCATCGAGCCTGCTTGTGCGAGTCAGGATAGACGTTGCGTCCGGTGTGGCAGCTCACGCAGAACTTCGCCGTGTGGCAGCTCTCCGTGCAGGCCTTGACTCCGCCTGCTGCAACCGCCTGCGGGTGCTGCTCGGTCGTCCAAGGCACCTTCGTCTTGTACTCCCAGCCGCCCGACTTCTCACCGTGGTGGCAGGAGGAGCATAACTGCGTCTTCTCGTCCTTGCCGTGGCACATCACGCACTTGTCATCCTTGGCTTTCGAGATGACAGGGTGACCGGCGGCATCCGTGGGGCTCTTTGGCTCCTTGAACTCAGCCGGGTGCGGGATTTCCATACCGTGGCAGTTGGAGCAGAAGCTCTCGCGGTGGCAAGTCGAGCAGTAGAAGACCGACTCGGTCGACGGCAACTCCTCGCCGATCGACTCACCGTCGTCTGCGCCGTGTGAGCGCTGAGCGGCGATGACCTCAGGAACTTCTTCCTTGGTCGCCTGTGGCTTTCCGCTTCCGCCGCCCGAGGCATACGCCTTGTCAACGCCGAGGGCGCTGTGCTCTTCAGCCTCTGCGGCCGCTTCGGCTGCATGCGCAATGGCCTCGTCGGACTCCGTCTTGTACTCCATGGCCATCTCGCCATGACCGGGGAAGAAGTCCGGTTCCTTGTGATTGTCCGGCTTGAGCTCGAACCCTGAGGTGTGGCAAGCGGCGCAAGTGCCGGGGGCAGCTGCGCCCTTCTCGAGGCCGTGGCAGCGGAAACACGCGGTCATCGACGTGAATACCACGTGCGGCTTGTTCGGCTCACCCGTCTTCGGGTCTGTGAGCGTCAGATCGAAGTTCTCCACGTGGGCTACACGGTTGTGGCAAACGGGACAAGCCGCGTTCACCTCAGCGTGCACTGCGTGATCGATCTTGATGCCTGGGCTCGGCGTAACGTTTCTGTTCTCCATGTTGTGGCACTGGGTGCACTGTCCGGAGGACATCGTGAGCGCCACTTCGCTCTCCCCGTTAAGGGGCAGCTCGAAGTCATCGCGCACGGTTAGGTAGAGCTCGCCTAGCGCCTCGGCCTTGTGCAGGAGGAATACGACGGGATTGGCGCCAACAGGCATGTGGCAAGCCATACAACTGATGTTCGAATGGGCCGATGCCTGGTAGGCCATAATCGTATCGTCCTGCACCTTGTGACACGCTTCGGAGCAGAACCAGCGGGTAGAAGTCACCCCCAATACGGGGATCATGACCCCGGCAATCACCAGGACAGCAACTAGCGCCCAGATGATGAACCGTGGCCGCCGGGCCGGATCCTTGAATCCGGCCAGGGAGATCTTGGCCATATGCATCTCTCCTTGCTTTGCTCGGGTAGCCCACGCATGAAACATGACGGCAGATTAACCTGCCACACCCGAACGATATAAGATTGGGCACGGACCTACAACAGAAATGAACTCCTCACCGCATGGTTTCGACGGAATATCTGTCCGTCCTGCCATGTAATGGAAGCCCAAGAGGGTCTGATTGCCCCCAGAAGACGCTTCTAGCGGACGATGAGCGCGTCCGCCAAGCGGTCCAGATCGCCGATCGCGCCTTGTATCTGCCGAGAAGATTCGGCGCCGGACGAAGACACCTGCGCCATCTCCCGCATTGACACAACTACCTGCTCGGATGCGGTTCTCTGCTGCTGAGTCGCGACGGAGATCTGCTTGGCGGCGTCGGTGGTGTCTTCCACCTGGCTCACGATGCGGTCGAGGGCATCGGCTGTTCGCCGCGCCAGGTCCTTGCCCTCTTCGACCTTTCGCTGCGCCCGCTCGGTCGACATCACGAGCGAACTTGCGCTCGACTGTATCTCGCGCACGACCCGCCCGATCTCCGAGGTCGACTCGGTGACCGAGTCGGCCAGCTTGCGGATCTCCTCGGCGACGACGGCGAATCCCTTGCCGGCATCTCCCGCTCGCGCGGCCTCGATAGCCGCGTTGAGCGCCAGTATCTTCGTCTGCTCCGCAATGTCGTCGATGATGACGAGGACACGGCCGATGTCCTGGCTGCGCTCGCCGAGCTGCAGGATGCGATCGGAAGCGAGCTGCGTGCTTTCCCGGATCTCCTCGATCCCCTCGGCGGTGTCTGCCACGGACTGCATGCCCTCTTCGGCGCTGGCGAGGGTCCGCTCGGCGGTCAGAGCTACGGCCTGCGAGCTCTCGGCGATCTGCTTCGAAGTCTGAGCGAGCTCCTCGACCGTCGCGGACGTCTGGGTGACCGCAGCGGCCTGCTGCGCGGCACCGGACGCCTGCTGCTCGGTCGCCGCGAGTACCTGCGCCGTCAGCGAGCGGATGTCGTGGTTCGTCGCTCTGGCCTGGCCGAGGAGACTGGTGACTTCGGAGAGGAGTCGCAGGACTTCGTCTTGCAGATCCGCCGAACCTCCTTGGACATCGACCTTGAGACCGAATCGCTGTTGAGCCTGCATGAGTAGCGAGCGGAACATGTCCTGTGCGGCACGCGATGCGATGACAGCACAGAAGACGCCCACCACCGTGCCCGCGAGCACACACAGGAGCCAGAAGGCGGCGAAATCAGCCGTGCTCTTCGGCACGACGAAGATGCGTGCGATCAACGGAAACGCGAGTCCAACTGCCGCTCCGCCCGCGCCCATGTAGACGGCAAGCCGCCGATTAGCGCCTGCAGGTCCTGTGTTCGCCACTCGCGCTCCGCTTCGTCGTTGTGAGGAATAGCCAATAGTACCAACCCGGCTGCGCACTTCAGGCACGGCCGACAATGAAAGACATCGGAATCGTCGGGTTGAAAACACATACCCCTTGGGGTATATTACGTGATGCAAGCGATCGGCTCGAGACCTAGAGGAGTAACTAAGCATGACCACTGTCCGCATCGACATTCCCACGTGCGATCGTTCGCCCGGGTGCCCCGCGAAACGGGTATGCCCGCGCGGTGCTATCGTGCCTGTCAGCGGCGGCCGGTACCCCGGGGCGAACGGGTACACCGTCATAGAAGAGAAGTGCTCGGGCTGCGGCGTCTGCGTACGCGCCTGCCCTATGGGCGCTGTCCGGCTCGGGTAGGAGGACGAACATGGCTGAACCCATCGTCGTTGAGGTATTCGACGTTCCCACGACCACCGACTGCTTCTCCGGAGGTTGAGGCCCGTCTTGGTCTCCAGAGGAGATCACAGCAATCGTCCGCGCCGAGATCGAGCGCCGCTACGGCGACGACGCCCAGGTGCTCTACCGCAACCTGGACTCGGACAATGTCCGGACGGAGCACGCCAAGCTCGTGACTGAGATCGAGACTCGCGGGCTGCTCTACCCCGTCACTGTGGTTGACGGTGTCCCCGTGTACGACGGTGCAGTGAGCTACCCCGCGATCATGCGCGCTGTTCAGAACAAGCTTGTCGAGCGCGAGCAGGCCAGCACCGCCTAGACTCGGCATACGGTAGACTCAGCCCTCATGAGCACCGTATCCATCGCGCGATGCGAAACGTATGAACCCGATGCCGTCGAGATGGCGCTGAGCCAAGTGCTCGCTCCTCTCGGCGGCATCTCTGCGTTCGTATCACCCGGCAACCGAGTTCTGCTCAAGGTGAACCTGCTCTCACGCGCCCTTCCGGAGCGTGCGGTAACGACGCATCCGGAACTGGTTCGCGCACTCATCCGCGCCGTAAGAGGCGCAGGCGGACAGCCGACGGTTGGCGATAGCCCCGGCGGTCCGAACACGGCGGGCCTCGTGCGACGCGTGTGGCAAGACAGCGGCATCGCCGAGGTGTGCGCCGAGGAAGACGTGCCGATGGTGCTCTTCGACGACGATACCGTGCGGGTCCCCAATCCCGCCGGGTCGCTGTACGGGGCGTTCACGCTCGGCAGAGTCGTGGCCGACGCGGACGTGGTGATCACGGTCCCGAAGTTCAAGACACACGGCCTCATGATGTTCACCGGCGCCGTGAAGAACCTGTTCGGCTGCATTCCGGGCCTCGAGAAGGCTCAGTACCACCTGAAGCTCCCCGACCGCAACGACTTCGGCTCGATGCTCGTCGACCTCATGCTCGCCTGCCGTCCGGCTCTCGCGGTGATGGACGCCGTGGTCGGAATGGAGGGCGAGGGGCCGGCAGGTGGCACTCCTCGGCAGATCGGCGCCCTCATCGCCTCTGCCGACTGCGTGGCGCTCGATGTGGTCGCCTCGTCGATGGCCGGCCTGGACCCGATGGAGGTCTACAGCAACCGCGCTGCTGCCAAACGCGACCTTGGGCCTTCCTCGGCAGACGAAGTCGATGTTGTTGGAGCCGACTGGAGGGAGCTCGCGCCCGAGGGATTCGCCCTACCGGCTCGCGACGCCGGACGCGGTCTCCCGCCGTGGCTCGCACGGCGCCTGACGAGCTGGACGACCGCTCGTCCCGTCTTGGAACGAGCGAGCGACTGCACGCTGTGCGGAACGTGCGCGAAGGTCTGCCCGGTCGAAGCAATCGCCATCGCTGCCAACGGCCCGGTATTCGACCGAAGCAGCTGCATCCGGTGCTACTGCTGCCAGGAGCTGTGCCCCCCGCAGGCCATCGGCCTCACCGTTCCACCGCTCGCCCGTATCGCCTCGCGCCAGCGCTAGGCGCGGCGTTTCGGAGCGAAGCGCTCGGTGAACATCCCCACGAGCCCGCGGTCCCAGAAGACGTCCCACGCATGCGCGTCCTCGGCAGGAAGCGTTGCGTCGTAGCGCGCCCTGCGCAGAGGATCCCTCAATACGGCGTACGCCTCGTTGATGCGCTGCATGCGCCGAGTCGCATTCTCGCGCTCTGCCGAGGGTCGACGGTCCGGGTGATGCGACCGCGAAAGAGCCTTGTACGCCCGCTCGATAACCTCGGGCTCGGCATCGCGTGTCACCTGCAGCGTCTTGTAGTGATCGACCATGCTCGGGGGCTCCGTCGTCTCGCGTCGGCGGCAAGCCGCGTCGGTGTGGGCAATCGTAGCATCGGCGAAGCGTAGGACGGCTAGGAGGGCGCGGGCTGGTTCGTCATTCGCTCGCCAAGTTCGGCCGCGAGCACGCCTACCAAGACAAGACCCGCGCCGAGCAGCTGCAGCGGCGCGAGACGCTCCCCCAGCACGATTGCAGCGAGCATGATCGTGAACAGCGGCTCGAGTGTCGAGATGACCGCGGCCTGTGACGGTCCGAGCGCCCTGATCCCCTCGAGATAGAGCACGACAGCGATGAACGTCGGTATGAGCACGATGAGGAAGAGCAGCACCCACGCCTGGGGCGTCCATGCGGCCGGAGAGAGAGACTCGACGCCGTCCAACGCGATCGTGCCCACCACCGGAAGCAGCACTGCGAAACCAAAGGTGTAGGCCATCATCGTCAGCTGAGAGCGGCCCGGGAGCCACCGATGCGACAGCAGGTTGAACAACGTGTAGCCAACCGCCGCTCCGAGTCCGAGTGCAACCCCCTGCCACGCCGCATAGATCTCACTACTGCCGATCCCGACGACAAGCGCGCAGCCGACGAAGGTGATCGCGACCGCCGCGGCCTGCTGCCAAGTGGCCCGAT
>DATHUB010000298.1:0-4099 GCA_035462695.1 Coriobacteriia bacterium
ACGGCGGGAGTGGTGGCCATCGACGAAGTCGGCCGAGCCCGTGGCCTGGTAGAACCAGTCCCAAGCGTACCACCCGCCCCGGCCGTATCCCATCTGCTTCACCAAAGCGAACACGAGCTCGGGGGGCGCATCGATGGAAACGGCGCGCGTGGAGACCTGATCCGGCTCCGGCACCAGCGAGTCGCCCGGCAGTGTCTCGGCCACCTCTGGCTTGGTCGCTCCCCAGGAGTTCGTGAACGGTCTGGTCAGCAGCGGCATGACGACCAGCATGAAGGCCAGCAGGACCAGAAAGCCGCCCAGGACTATCCCCGCCCATTTGAAGAACGTCCGCATGTCCCCCCCCGAAGGTTAGCGCAGCTCTATCGCCGCCAGCTGGATCAGTGCCACGACCACGGCGATGATCGCCGTTACGAAGCTCACCGAACCCACGATTCCACCAAAGAACCAGCCGGCGCCTATCGACAGCGCGGCGACGATGCCGACGGTGCCTCCGCGGTGGCCGCCGGATGCGCGCCTCACCGCCTCGCTCGTCGCCGAGCCCCAGATGATGCCGAGGAAGAATCCGCCCCACCCGATCGCCCCGATCATCATGCCACCGAGGATTCCAACGAGAATGCCCGCGACAACGGACTTGGCCAGCTGCTTCGGCTTGATGAAGGTGTACTGGCTCCGCTTCGGCCGGGCGTCCTCGGGGCATTTGTAGCCCACCGGCGTGAGGACCATCTCCTTGGGGCAGATGGGCTTCCCACACTCCTGGCAACGCATCTCGGTCTCGACATCGGGGTGGTAAGAGCACCGGGCCACATCGAACTCCTCGTCAGCTCGTGGTCTTGCCCAGTGTATCGGGCAGAAAGCCCAAATGCTCGCCTCGGCGTGAGTGGGCGAGCTGTGCAGCTCGGGTAGACTTGCCGCAACCGGGTGCCAGGAGTCCCTATTGTCCCGAACTCAGCGAGTTCTCGCCTACGACGCGCTCCGCGTGTTCGCCATAGTCACCGTCGTGGCGATTCACACACTCATGCCGTACCGCGAGCTTCTTCCGCCGACCGCGCCGGTTCGTGTCTTCGACGACCTGCTCCACTACGCCGTGCCGCTGTTCGTCTTCATCTCGGGCGTCTTCGTTTGGGGCCGAACACTTCCCGCCGAGAAAACGTCAGCCGATAAGATCGACTGGGGACCGCTGCTGTCCCGCCGCATCTCGATCGTGCTGGTCCCGTATCTCGCTTGGAGCGCTCTGTACATGACGCTCCTCGCGCGGCAGGAGCCCGGCTCCCTAAGCCCGCTTCGGGTACTGGGCCTGCTGCTCACCGGGCACACGTGGTACCACCTCTACTTCGTCCCGATGCTCCTCACGTTCTACCTGCTCACACCGCTGGCTGTGCCCATCTTGCGGCGTTCACCCGAGTTGCTGCTCGTGGGCTGCTACCTGCTGCGCATCCTCGCCGGACCCGAGATCGCAGCCGCGTTTCGTGTCCTCTTCGGTGACTTGGGTTGGTCGTACGCGGTCCACATCGTCACGCATCTCCCGCACATGGCGCTGGGAGCATGGTTTGCCGTAAGACACGATCGGCTGCCGAAGCAGGGTTGGTTCGCTGCACTGTGGCTCGCGTTCGGTACCGCTGTGCTTCTCGCCGCCAGCCTCGGTGCGACCGAGGCGTTGCAGGGGCCGCTCTCACGCTTGATCTACCCGGTCGGCATGGCTGCGACTGTGCTCGGGATGGCCCTGGGCGCACTCTCGGCCGAGCGGTTCTTGGAGCCCTACGGGCGCTCTATCGTCGTTGCAAGCGCGCTGGCGTTCGGCGTGTACTTGATCCATCCACTGTTCCTGCTTGGAATCGACGCGCTTCTCAGCGCTCAGAACGGCGAGGTGCTCTGGATGCAAGCGTGGTTTCCCGCGACCGTCTTCATCAGCGTCACGGCGGCGTCGTTCTCCGCGTCGGCGGTTCTCGCCAGGCTTCCAGCGGTGTGCCGACTTGTCGGCGTGGCGACGCCCCTTCGCCTCAGCGGCAGCGAACGCGATAGCGGATGAGGGTCTTGGGAATGGGCGCGTTCGGAGGAGTGAGGTACTCCTCCTCGTGCGGGCCGATAAGCTCGTAGCCCTGATCCGTGATGTAGCGCCGGAGGCGGTCTACCGCCTTGCCCTCCTCGGCACGACTGCCTTCGTGGAGTATCTCGGCGACACTGCCGTACTCCCAGACGTCGATCCGCACGGGGTGCTCCGAGTCGAGCTGCGGCAGCTCGGTCACCTCGGCAGGAACAGGGAGTCCCCACATCGCGGGACGATTGAGACGCAGCAGACGTGACTCCGACGGCCAGCGGGCGCGAAGCGGCTCGAGCTCGAAGGGCTGGCTCTCCCTGACGCGGTTGACCGTCTCGTACAGAAGCGGGATGAGGTCTTGGCCCAGCTTCTCAGGATCGCCGTTGGCCATAACGGTCGCCATGCGTCTGTCGACCAGTTCGAACGTATGAGGCTCGGTGAGACCGAGCATTGAGCGTAGCGCCATGGTCACCTCTCACAATCAAGACATACGTACCCGCGTTCCACCTACGCCCTGCGCCGTAACAACTCGAACGAGCGCACGACGGCTAAGGGGTGTAGTCGTCTGGAGTGCCGGACGGCGCAGGCGCGGGCGGCTCCTCATTCTCCTCGTACGGGGCTGCCTCCGGCGAAGGCCCGGGGTGCGTGACCGGCTCAGCCGAAGATGGAGCGGCTTCGGCCGCGCCCGTCTCGGAGGGCCGCTTGCGGCCCACGCTCATCACGCCCTCCGCCGCGCTGATGAAGGCGCCGGCGAGATGCGGCCCCACGTCCTCGCTGAACTTGCGTGCAGCGTCGAGTATCACCTCTCCGGTGCCGCTGGCCGCTTTGCCGACGTGCTGAGCGAAGTCGGACTTCGACGCACTGTCGACGGCCTCTCCCATCTGGCGCCCCGCCCTCTCCAACTGCTCCTTGAGGTGCGCGGCCCGCAGTCGGTTCTCGGCGCTGTCCGTGGCGGTCCTGGCCCACGAACTCACCGCTCGGCCGAGATCGTCCAACGATTGGACGACGTCCCCCCATGCGTCTTTGGAGGCGCTTTCGGCGGCAGGTGGTGGAGGAACCGCGCCGCTCGGATGTGGTTCATGAGGCGGAGGAGCGTCCGGTCCCAGATCGGCGGTGTGCTCGTCGTGCAGGTGCGATGGCTGCGCCGGCGGCTCGGGAATGGACTCGAAGTCAGTCATGTCGGCTCCTCGATTCTTGTTGAATGCCACGCTACTGGTTATCCCCGAGCAGCGCGTCTGGCACACTACATCCAACCACTAACCGGAGATGACCATGGCAATCTCGGCAGAGCAGGCACTGGAACAACTCCGCGAGGGCAATCGGCGATTCGCCGAGGGCCGCGCACTGCACCGCTTCGCGGGTGAAGAGCGTACGTCCGCCCTCGGCGGGCAGGAACCCTTCGCCGTGGTGGTCGGCTGTTCCGACTCGCGCGTCCCAGTCGAAGCCGTGTTCGATGCGGGAGTCGGCGAGCTGTTCGTCGTGCGCACGGCGGGGCACGTGCTCGCCGCCGCGAGCCTCGCATCGGTTCGCTTCGCGGTACAGAAGCTGGGCGCACCGGCGGTAGTCGTGCTCGGTCACGAAGACTGTGGTGCCGTGAGTGCCGCGCTCGCAGGAGATGCGCCGGACTGGCTACGCCCGATCACCGAGAAGATCGATGTGTCGCAAGTCGACCCGGCCAACGCCCCTTCAGACGCAGACGACCTAGTGCTTGCGGCTGCCGTGGACGACCACGTGGTCGACACGGTGCGCGCCTTGATCGACTTTGTCGGCGGGTTCTCCCCGGAGACAGTGGTTATCGGCGGCGCCTACAAGCTCGCGAGCGGGCGGGTTCACTGGCTCGACAGCTAGACGATCTCGAGCTCGGCGGTCGCCGCGGACAGCTCCTCAACGAACTCCCTTGTCTCGTCGGCACGGACCTCCGCCATGACCCGAGACGCTTCGAGTAGCATCCGGTTCGGCAGGTCGTCGGCGAACTGCATGGCGAGCGCGATCGCCGCGCGGGGCTCCGGCACCCAGTCCTCGAGTTCGACGAGCGACAGCAGCCTCATGAGTCCGACCGCGCCG
>DATHUB010000299.1:0-5691 GCA_035462695.1 Coriobacteriia bacterium
CGGCACATGGACAGGCGGCACGTCGGTTAGCGTCGCCGCCCCAACTTCAGGCACGGAATCGCACACCCTCTACTGGTACTCACGCGACGCCGCGGGCAACCAGGAAGCGACGAACTCGACTACGTTCAGCGTCTCCGCACCCGCGGGCGGAACGGGCACGATCCGCCTCGTGTGGGGCGATAACGATTTGTCGGCATACGTGCCTGTCCCGGGTTCATGGGCGCACTGGGAGATCACGAGCCCGACGCTCGCGATGCCGATCATAGGTTCTGGAGACGCCAGTTCTGGATGGAACGGGATCGACGACGTCACGGTGCCCGCCCAGGCCGAGCCCTACACCGTCACGATCTGGTGGTGGGATGAGGACTGGGGCTGGGGTTCGGGACCCGATGAAGACGGCGGCCTGCCCGACGCGCCTAAGACGGTGTACGTAACCGTGCCTGGACAGGTCGCGCGCGTCCAGTACTAGAGGTTCGCCGCTGCGTTCGTCTCCGCGCATCCACCCACCGACTGCGTTACGTCTGCCGGCTCTGTCGGCTAGAATCTGACGGTATTGCACTGATTCCATTGCCGAGGAGGCACACCCGCTCGTGAGCATCTCGAAATATGATCCACACGTCATCGAGACGAAGTGGCAGGCCGAGTGGGAACGCGAGGGTCTGTACCACGCTGAAGAGGATGCCTCGAAGCCCAAGAAGTACGTCCTCGAGATGTTCCCGTACCCCTCCGGCGACATCCACATGGGTCACGTGCGCAACTACACCATCGGTGATGTGATCGCTCGGCAGTCGTCCATGAGGGGCTTCCAGGTACTTCACCCGATCGGCTGGGATGCGTTCGGACTGCCCGCCGAAAACGCCGCTATCAAGAGCAACTCCCATCCGGCCAAGTGGACGTACGCGAACATCGAGAAGCAGCGCGCAAGCTTCAAGCGAATGGGCTTCTCGTACGACTGGGACCGCGATGTCGTCACCTGCCGCGAGGACTACTACCGCTGGGGCCAGTGGATCTTCATGAAGTTCTGGGAGAAGGGCCTGGTTGAGCGTAAGAGTTCGCCGGTCAACTGGTGCCCGAGCTGCAAGACCGTCCTAGCCAATGAACAGGTGCTTGGGGAAGGCGTTTGTTGGCGTTGCAAGAGCCCGGTGGAGAAGCGCGAACTCGAGCAGTGGTACTTCAAGATCACCGAGTACGCTCAGCAGCTACTTGATGACCTGGATACACTTCCTGGCTGGCCCGACCGAGTCAAGACGATGCAGGCGAACTGGATTGGCCGCAGCGAGGGCGCAGAAGTCGATTTCGAGCTCTGCGACGCGACCGGTGAGCCCAGCGGTGAGACCATCACGGTCTTCACGACCCGCCCCGACACGCTTTTCGGCTGCACATTCTTCCTGCTCGCCCCCGAACATCCACGGGTCAAGGAGTTCGTCGCCGGCAGCGAGTACGAGAAGAGCGTCAATGATGTGGTCGAGTCGGCCGCGCGTGAGACTGCGGTGGAGCGACAGCTCGGTGAGAGAGAGAAGCGGGGAGCCTTCACGGGACGCTACGTGGTGAATCCGGTGAACGGCGAGAAGGTCCCGGTCTGGGTCTCCGACTACGTGCTGATGGAGTACGGCACCGGAGCTGTCATGGCTGTTCCATCCGGGGACCAGCGAGACTTCGAGTTCGCGCGCAAGTACGGGCTCCCGATTCCGCCCGTTGTGGTTGCACCGGAGGATCCGCTGGCTGACGAGCTGGCAGGGGTTTCCGAACGGGTGCTCGCCGACGTTTCGTGGGCCGAGGCGTTCGCCGGGGACGGTACGATGGTGCAGTCTGGTGCCTTCACGGGTCTTGCCGGTGGCAAGGCGAGTGAGGGAATGCGCGCGGTGACGGAGTGGCTCGTTCAAGAGGGCCGAGGCAAGTTCGCCATCAACTTCCGCCTGCGCGATTGGCTGATCAGCCGGCAGCGGTACTGGGGCAATCCTATCCCGGCCATCCACTGTCCATCTTGCGGCTTGGTCCCTGTTCCTGAGGCCGACTTGCCCGTGCGCCTGCCGGAGAATGTCGATGTCACCAAGGGGGAGACCCTGGCGGATCACCCCGAGTTCTACGAGACGGAGTGTCCCTCGTGCGGCGGGGCGGCGCGACGTGAGACCGACACTATGGACACGTTCACCTGCTCAAGCTGGTACTACCTTCGATACAGCGATGCGCGCAACGACCAGGCGATTTGGGAGCGCGAGAAGGCCGACTACTGGATGCCGGTCGACCAGTACATCGGCGGCATCGAGCACGCCATCTTGCACCTTCTGTACTCACGCTTCTTCACGAAGGTCTTCCGAGACCTCGGCCTGATCACGTTCGCCGAGCCATTCACGAACCTCCTTACTCAGGGGATGGTCAAGCTCGACGGTGCGACGATGTCGAAGTCGAAGGGGAACGTTGTCGCGCCTGAGGACATGATCGAGCGCTACGGATGCGACGCCCTGCGCGCCTACATCCTGTTCATGGCGCCTCCGGACAAGGACTTGGACTGGAGCTACGAGGGTCTCGAGGGCATGTTCCGGTGGTTGAGCCGAGTGTGGCGCCTGGTTGAGGACGCGGGCGGACCTGCAAGCGCCGCCACGTCAGCTGAAACTCCGGCCGCGAAAACGTTGCGCCGAGAGATGCACAGGGTCACCGGCAAGGTCACCGACGACATCGAGAGATTCCAGTTCAACACCGCCATCGCCGCCCTGATGGAGCTGACCAACGCGTCCTACGATTACCGCAACGCGGTACCCGAGCCCGAACGAGACGGGGTGCTGACTCGCGAGGTTGCCGAGCGTCTGACACTGCTTCTGGCGCCCTTCACGCCTCACATGTCTGAGGAGTTGTGGAGAGAAGTCCTCGGGCGGTCACAGTCAGTCCATCTCAACAGCTGGCCTGAGTTCGACCCCGCACTCTCGGCGGCCGACGAGGCAGAACTCGCGGTACAGGTGAACGGTAAGGTGCGCGGCAAGGTGGTGGTCGCCGTTGACGCCTCCGAGGAGACCGTAGTGGCGGCGGCGCTCGCCGAGGTGCAGAGTTGGGTTGAAGGCAAGGAAGTGAAGAAGGTCGTCGTCGTGCCCGGCAAGCTCGTAAGTGTCGTTGTGGCAGGCTGACAGGACGACCGGAGCACGGCTTCCAAAGGGGCTACCGCTGGAGCGCGGTGGCCCTTTTTGTCTTGCCGACAACGCTGACGATCGTCGCGCAAGCCCCCTGGTAAGCGCTGGGCAGGCTTGCGGCAAGCTTGCTCTGGCATGGTCGGCATGCGGGCCGGGTGAAGGCGGCCCGCGCGGCCGACCAAACCAGTGCTCAGCACTGCTTCGAAAGTGGGTCCCGTGGCAGATCAACTGGCAGGTGCTATTCGTGACCTCGCGCGCCGTGCGGGACTCGGCGCAGTCCCGGCACCGGCGCTGGCGGCTGCAATCGTCGTAGCGATGCTGGTGTGCTCGTGGGCAGTCTGGAGCTGGTGGCCTCGGGCTGAATCAGGGCAAGGTGCGCAGTTCGTCAGTGCAGCACCGGGCGATCAGACGATTACACCCGCTGGTTCGCAGCTTGCGAGCACACAGCCCGAACCGCCGCTGATCGTGCACGTCGCTGGCGCGGTACGGCATCCGGGGCTCTACCACCTCGATGAGGGATCGCGTATTGGCGACGCGGTCGACGCCGCCGGCGGAACGCTTCCGGACGCCGTTGTCGAGGCGATCAACCTTGCCCGACCACTCACCGACGGCGAGCAGGTCCTCGTTCCTGATGAAGATGCGGTCGATGCCGCCACTGCCCCCGTCGCGCCAAATGGGCAGCAGATTGGCGCCGCCGGCGCTAGCGCCGGCGGTCCTGTCGATCTGAACAGCGCCGACGCCGCGCTGTTGGACACTTTGCCGGGCGTTGGCCCCTCGACCGCCGAGAAGATCGTCACGGATCGGGAAAGCAACGGTCCCTTCAAGACGGTTGAGGACCTTGGGCGAGTCTCGGGCATCGGGCCCAAGAAGCTCGAGCAGTTGCGTGACCTTGTCATCGTCCGCTGAGCGCATAGTCCGCCCCTCGGTTCCGCCCATAGCATGGGTCGCCTGCGGGATGTGGAGCGGCGTGGCTGCATCAGAGGCCTCCAGTTGGGCCTTCCATGTTGGATCCTCGACTCCGTGGACCCCGCTCGTCCTGATCATCGTTGTCGCAGTTGCTTCCGCCGCGTTCGTACGCCTGCGCGGACTCCTGCTCCTGCTCTTGCTCGGAGGTGCCGCAGGTTTCGTTGCAGGATGGCTCTTCTGGCACTCCTGGAGCCTGCAGACACAGATGCTCGCTGCGAGAACCTCAAGTCGCTGGGAAGCCGAGGTCGTCGGAGACAGCCGCGAAGGGAGATTCGGCGCGCGAAGTGACCTCAAGTGCCCTGTAGACGGAGTCGACTTGAAGATCACTGCGATGTGGCCGAAGGAAGAGACTCCTCCTGAAGCCGGGGAACTCCTCGAGTTCTACGGAGCTTTGCGTCCTCCGGAATCCGATGAATTCGGCCGTCTGAGCCATCAGGGCGGTGTTGTCGGCAGCGTGAGCGCGAGGGCGGTCTCGCACATTGGCAGAGCGCGCTCTTTGAGGGGGGCGCTGAATCCCCTTCGGACACGCGCGTCGGCCGCCATCAGGCAGGTGCCCGGACCGGGAGGAGACCTGCTCGCTGGCGTTCTGCTCGGTGATCGACGACGCCTCACGGGTACGCAGGCCGACTCTGACTTCCGTACGACGGGGTTGACGCATCTGGTGGCTGTGAGCGGCGGTCACCTCGTCGTTGTCGCGGCCTTGGCCACCATGGTTCTGCGCGCGCTCAGAGTTGGGCCGAAAACCGTCGCCGTCTCGGTCACGTCCCTGCTCGGGCTGTACGTCGTTGTCTCGGGTGTTCAGCCGTCAGCAGTACGCGCATGGCTGATGGCGGCGGTCATCGCCAGCGTCGGATCGAGCGGAAGGCGAGGCGATGGCGTGGGCTCGCTGTCGGCAGCGGTCATCGTCGCCCTCACCGTGTGGCCGCCGACGGCCTTCGACCTTGGATTTCGGCTGTCAGTCCTCGCTGTCGCCGGTCTGCTTCTCTTCGCTCGGCTGTCAGAGCGGTGGGTTTCCGAGGCGCTACCGCAGTGGTTTGCCGCCGCGGCCTCGCCTATTGCGTTGACGCTCGTGGCCCAGCTCGCGACCATGCCGCTGACGATATCGACATTCCGTATGGTCTCGCTGGTTTCGCCGATCGCGAACATCCTCGTGTCCCCGCTGGTATCGCTGCTGCTCGTTCTCGGGCTCGTGGGACTGCTTGTCAGCGCGGTTACGCCCGGTTTGTCGCATCTCGTCCTGCTCTCGGCAGGAGCCGCCGGGCATGCAGCCGCCGATGTCGCGGGGTGGCTCGCCGGCTGGCCGCACGCAGCAGTCCCTCTGTCGACGGGCACAGCCGTCCTCGTCGCCGTCACGCTGCTCGGGGGAATCGCCGTTTGGGTGTTCTGGCCACAGCCGTCAACGCGAATTGCCCGCGGAGCGGCCGTTCTGGTGGTCCTTGCGTGCAGCGCTCTCGCTATCGGACCGCCTCAGCTCGGAGGAGCTCAGATCGTAGTACTCGATGTGGGGCAAGGCGACGCGATTCTGATACGCGACAGAGGGGAGTCCGTCCTCGTCGCCACAGGGCCGAGCCAATCCGCTCTTCGGGAGGCTCTGGGTCGGCAC
>DATHUB010000300.1:0-7241 GCA_035462695.1 Coriobacteriia bacterium
TGCCTCGCTTCCTGAGGTCTCATACCCACGGGCTGGCTGCGTTTAGCAGTTTGTCGCTGCGGGGAGTTTCTGACAGGTTCTCGCTGCCTATGTGAAGGAGGGTCCCTCTCATGAAGAACCTCTTTGCTCAGCTCGCTCGCCGGATCGCCGAGGCATCCGGAACGCCGTACGCGTTCGCGCTGGCGTTCTCGCCGTCATCGTCTGGGCGCTTTCGGGTCCGATATTCGACTACTCCTCCCGCTGGCAACTCGTCATCAACACGGGTACGACCGTGGTCACGTTCCTGATGGTGTTCCTCATCCAGAACGCGCAGAACCACGATCAGGCCGCGCTCCAACTCAAGCTCGATGAGCTGATCAGGGGTGTCACCGGTGCACGCACAGGCTTCGTGAATCTCGAGGACCTCACCGAAGACCAGATCGATGCCCTGCGTGAGGAGTTCCGCCGAATGGCCGAGAAGCATGAGGAGGATGTGCCGCTCGTCGCCGCTGATTTCGACGAGCCCAGGCAGGGCAAGTCGGCTTGACACAAATGATGCGCGGCTGGGCTATCATCTGCAGAGTCAATTAACGCCGGGGAGGTCAATACGTGAAAGCCATCATTCCTGCCGCTGGGCTCGGGACTCGCTTCCTGCCCGTCACCAAGTCTCAGCCCAAGGAGATGCTGCCCGTTGTCGACAAGCCGGTAATCCAGTACGTGGTCGAAGAGGCAGTGGCCGCCGACGCCGAAGACATCCTCATAGTCACCGGCCGAGGCAAGCGTGCCATCGAGGACCACTTCGATCGCTCCATCGAGCTCGAGGAGTTGCTCGAGCACACCGGTAACATGCAGCGCCTCCGTCAGGTACGCGCGATCTCCGACCTCGCTGAGGTCTTCTACGTCCGCCAGAAGCGTCCGCGCGGTCTCGGACACGCCGTCTTGTGCGGCGCCCCGTTCAGCGCCGATGAGCCGTTCTTCGTCCTGCTCGGCGACGTCCTCGTCCCCGGCAAGAAGGTCCTGCCGCGCCTCGCCGAGGTACACGCGCGCACCAATGCGAGCGTCATCGCCGTGATGCCGGTGCCCGACGCCCACGTATCGCGCTACGGCGTCATCGGCGGTCACGAAGTCGAGTCAGGCGTCTGGCGTGTCGACCAGCTGGTGGAGAAGCCCGCCATCAACGACGCACCGAGCAACCTCGCCATCTTCGGCCGCTATCTGCTGACCCCGAAAGTCATGGAGCTGCTTCCCGATGTGAAGCCCGGCCGCGGTGACGAAATCCAGCTCACGGACGCTCTTGTCGAGCTGCTCGATCACGAGGAGATCTACGCTGTCGTGATCGACCCCACGGAGGGCTACGACACCGGCAACATCCTCTCGTGGCTCGAGGCGAATATCAGTCTGGCTCTCGAGACCAATGAGTGGGGTCCGTCACTGCGCGCCAGCATGAAGCGGCTGCTCGGCGAAGGGGCCTAACCGCTGGCAACTCCTGTGCGGTAGCCATCACCGAGGGTATAGAGGTTTAACACCCTTCTATCCACGGTGCCCGGCTGCAACACGCAAGGAGACTGCATGAAGGCGTTGATACTCGCCGGAGGCAGAGGTACGCGCCTGCGCCCCATCACCTTCACGCGCGCCAAGCAACTCGTCCCGGTTGCCAACAAGCCGATCCTGTTCTACGCGCTCGAAGCGATTCGCGACGCCGGGATTGAGGACGTGGGCGTGATCGTTGGTGACACCGCCGACGAGGTGCGAGACGCTGTCGGCGATGGCTGCGCTTGGGGTTGCGACGTGACGTACATCCCCCAAGACGCCCCCCTCGGCCTCGCTCACGCGGTGAAGATCGCCGAGGACTACATGGATGGCGACTCGTTCGTCATGTACCTGGGCGACAACCTCATCGCGAACGGCATCACGCCTTTTGTGGACGAGTTCCGGGCAGGCGGCTGCGACGCCCAGATCCTCCTCGCGCACGTGCCGCACGCCAATCAGTTCGGAGTCGCCGAGCTCGGCGATGATGGCCGCGTTGTCCGGCTCACCGAGAAACCCGATGTGCCGCCGAGCGACCTCGCATTGGTGGGCGTCTACCTCTTCGACTCCCAGGTCTTCGAAGCCGTGAACGCCATCGAGCCATCCGCGCGTGGCGAGCTCGAGATTACCGACGCTATCCAGTGGCTTGTGGACACCGGCCGCAACGTGCGTCCGCACATCGTGGACGGCTGGTGGAAGGACACCGGCAAGCTCGACGACATGCTCGAGGCGAACCGCATCATGCTCGACGCCATGCAGCCCGAGTGCCTGAGCGAGCCTGCCGAAGACGCCGCACTCCATGGCAGGGTGGGCGTCGGCCGAGACTGCCTGATCGTCAACTCCGTCGTGCGTGGCCCCGCGATCATCGGCGAGGGCTGCGAGATACGCGACTCATATATAGGACCCTACACGTCGGTGGGCGACGGCTGCGTGGTTCGCGGGAGCGAGGTCGAACACTCGATCCTCCTGCACGGTTCTCGGGTAGAGGACATACACACCCGGCTGGCCGATTCGCTTCTTGGCGTCAACGCGCTCGTCCGCAGGGTGCCGGGGGTGCAGACTGCCGTGCGAGCGATGATCGGAGACAACTCCGAGGTGGATCTCGGCTAGGGGAGGACGCGCATGATCGAGGGTGTGAAGGTCAAGGACTTGAAGGTGATTCCGGACGAGCGCGGCCTGCTTATGGAGATGTGGCGCAGCGACGATCCCGACTTCCAGCAGTTCGGTCAGTGCTACCTGACGATGGTGCATCCCGGAGTCGTGAAGGCGTGGCACTACCACAAGAACCAGTGCGATCACTTCGTGTGCGTGGGCGGCATGGCGAAGGTGGTTCTGCACGACAGCCGGGAAGACTCACCGACGAACGGCGAGACGAACGAGTTCGTGATCGGGTGGCAGCGCCAGCGCATGATCATCATCCCCGAGGGCGTCTATCACGGCTTCACGACCGTTGGCGCCGAGCCGGCCTACATCGTCAACATACCGACCCAGCTCTACAACTACGACGACCCCGACGAGTACCGCTTGCCCTTCGACGACGAGTCGATCGGCTACGACTGGTCGGTGAAGAACGGATGAGACTGCTCGTCGGCGGTGGTGCCGGATTCATCGGCTCGGCATTCGTTCGGCGGATGCTCGCGAAGCACGAGGACTGGGACGTAGTCGTCTTCGACAAGCTCACCTACGCCGGCAACCTCGACAACCTGAAGCCGGTCGCCGACGACCCGCGCTACTCGTTTGTCCTCGGCGATATCTGCGACAGGGACGCGGTCGACGCGGTCCTCGATGGGGACAGCCGAGTCGACGCCGTCGTGAACTTCGCTGCCGAGACCCACGTCGACCGCTCGATAGCCGAGCCCGAGGCCTTCCTGCATACCGACATCCTCGGCACCCACACGCTGCTCGAGGCGGTGCGCGCTCACGGCGTCCCCAAGATGGTGCAGGTCTCGACCGACGAGGTGTACGGCTCGATCGACGAGGGCTCGTTCTGCGAGGGGGACGTGATCAACCCGTCGAGCCCGTACTCGGCGAGCAAGGCGGCGGGCGACCTTCAGGTGCTCGCGCACCACACGACGTTCGGCACTCCCGCGCTCATCACCCGGGGCTCGAACACCTACGGCCCGTACCAGTATCCCGAGAAGCTCATCCCACTGTTCGTGACCAACGCGCTCGAGGGCGAAAGGCTGCCGCTCTACGGTGACGGGCTCAACGTGCGCGACTGGCTGCACGTCGACGACCACGCCGACGGCATCGAGGCCGCGCTGCTCTACGGCACGCCGGGGCAGGTCTACAACATCGGCGGCGGCAACGAGCGGACCAACCGCGAGATCACGACGATAATCCTCGACGAACTCGGCCTGGACTGGGACGCGTCGGTCCGCCGAGTGACCGATCGCCCCGGTCACGACCGCCGGTACTCCATCTCGTGCCAGCGTGCCCGCGCCGAGCTCGGTTGGCAGCCGGGCGTCGAGTTCGAGGACGGGTTGCGCGAGACGATCCGCTGGTACCGGGACAACGAGACGTGGTGGAGCAAGATCAAGCACCACACTGATGAGTTCGCCGACTGGCAGCGCCTCTGGTACGAGGAGCGGGTGCAGGCGTGAGGCGCGCCTACCTGATCGCGGGTTCACATGGGATGCTCGGCACCGCTCTCCAGCGGGTAATCGCCGAGCGCGGCGAGCGGTTCGCCGCACCGGCCGAGGGCGAGTTCGACATCACCGACACTGCGGCGGTGACGCGCGCCGTCTTCGCCTTCACCGGAGGCCTGGCGTCTGACGAGCAACCAGTGCTTCTCAACGCGGCGGCGTACACGAATGTGGAGCGCGCCGAGGACGACGCCGAGATGGCGTTTCGGGTGAACGAGGAGGGCGCGCGCAAGCTCGCCGTAATGGCGCGGCAGGCCGGACTGCGCTTCGTCCATGTGTCCACCGACTTCGTCTTCGACGGTCACAAGCAGGGCGCCTACACCGAGGAGGACCCGGTGAACCCGCTCTCTGTGTACGGCGCGTCGAAGCTGGCGGGGGAGCGAGCGGTCGCGTGGGAGAATCCCGATTCGCTTGTCGTGCGCACCGCTTGGGTCTTCGGACCGAACGGCGCGAACTTCCCCGGCAAGATCCTCACCGTGGCGCGGGAGCGCGGGGAACTCACCGTCGTCGAGGACGAGGTCGGCTCTCCGACCTACACGGTCGATCTTGCTCGCGGCATCCTCGGCCTGCTCGATGCCGACGCCGAACCGGGGCTCTACCACCTCGCCGGCTCCGGCTCCTGCTCGCGCTTCGAGCTCGCCGCCGAGGTGCTGCGGCTCGCCGGCCTCGCCGAGGTCTCGCTCCGCCCCGTGCCCTCGTCGGCCTTCCCGTCCAAAGCCGAGAGACCCCAGAACTCGGTGCTAGACTGCTCCAGAGCGGCGTCACTCGGCGTCGTCATGCCACCGTGGCAAGACGCCCTGGAGCGCCACTTGGCCGACATGGGCGAGTTGTCATCGGCAGAACGACCGGGAGGACTCGCGGTATGAGGTTGATCGTTGTGGTCGGCGCGCGCCCCAATTTCATCAAGGTCGCCCCGCTTATGCCGGCGCTTCTCGGCGCTGGACACGATGCCGCCCTCGCACACACAGGGCAGCACTACGACGCGGCGATGTCCGACATCTTCTTCGCCGACCTCGAGATTCCCGAGCCGCGCTGGTTCCTGAACGTCGGAAGCGGTACTCACGCAGTCCAGACCGGCAAGGCAATGATCGCGCTCGAAGAGCTTTTCGAAGCCGAGCGCCCCGATGCCGTCATCGTAGTCGGCGATGTGAATTCCACGCTCGCAGGGGCTCTCGCCGCGTCCAAGCTCCACATACCGGTCATCCATCTCGAGGCCGGTCTGCGCAGCTACGACATGCTGATGCCCGAAGAGGTCAACCGGCTCGTTGCCGACCAGCTCTCGAGCCTGCACCTCACGCCTACCCTCGAGGCCGGACGCAATCTGGAGCGCGAGGGCGTTGAGCCCGAGCGAATCCGCTTCGTCGGCAACATCATGGCCGAGAGCGTCGTGCGCCATCTCCCGCAGGTCGCCGACCGGCTTCCCTGCGGTCCTCACGGACTCGGCAGGGGAGGCTACGTCCTCGCGACGATTCATCGCCCGGAGAACACGGATCACCCCGAGAACCTCGCCGAGATCATGACAGCGCTTGCCGAACTGCCGATGCCGGTGCTCTTCCCGACGCACCCGCGCACGCGGCCGAAGCTGAGCGAGTGGTTGGCCGGCAACACCGCGGTGACGCTGATCGATCCCGTCGGCTATCTCGACATGCTCGCCCTGCAGCGCGACGCCGCGGTCGTCGTCACGGACTCCGGCGGCATGCAGGAGGAGTCGTGCATGCTCGGGACGCCGTGCGTGACCGTGCGGCGGAGCACCGAGCGCGCGATCACCTGTGAAGTGGGCGCGAACGAGCTGGCGGAAGCGGATCGCGCAACGATCCTCTCGGCTGCCGAGCGGGCGCTCGGCAAGGATCGCTCGTGGCAGGTGCCCGAGCGGTGGGACGCCGAGGTGTCGCAGCGCGTGGTCGAGGTCCTTGAAGACGGGATTCCCGGCCTCCGGGGGGCCTAGCAGACGCGAAGTGGCATCGAGCGGCCCGTTCCTCAGTAGTGAAACCTCACTACGCCGCTCTCATACCATCGGCGGATGGGCATTCGTAGCAATCCTAATGTAAAGTGAATGGACGTTAACGCCGTGCAACCCCTCTTTGGGCTGCACGGAGGGTGTGAAGCGGCACTCACTATCCACGCCGCGACACGTCGCATCGCGCCCATCGTTCACGAGGCAGTTGCCGCGTAGGACGGGAATTGAGAATGGGCACGTGCGTGGCGATGCGACATGAGCAGCACCGGCTACTCGTAGTCTTCCTTCTCGCGGGCGTCTTTCTGCTCGCACTGACGACTCCCGCGCTTGCCGTCACGTTCAGCAACGCCTCACCGGCGCAGCCCGAGCCGATTCTCGTCGAGCACATGAACAACGTTCAGCTCTCAGTCTATGGCGTGGCGACCAGCGGACAGACTATCGCTCAGAGTCCGACTCTCGTCATCGACGGCGGCGCGCCCATCACCCTCTACGCCTCCTATCGGGTCGATCACTGGGAGCCCTACTACGACGGCGAGTATGGCGAGTGGTACGACATCCCGATCTACGACTACACAGAAGCCACCTTCAGCTCGTCGCAGCAGCTGCCCGTTGGCGGGCACTCGGCAGTCCTAACCGTGCGCGAGCTGCCCTCAAACGCCACCTTCACCTACACGTGGACGTTTCCGGCCGAGAACTGCAAGAGCTGTCACGACGATCAGCCCCTGGCGCACGCGACCGGCAACTTCACGAGTGCGCAGTGCAGCCTCTGCCACGGCGCCAACAGCCCGATCCAAGCTCACAACGGCGGCTTCGGTGCATGCGGCAACTGCCACGGCGGAGCGCATGGCGCCGAGAGGCTCGCCGCGCACACCTACTACGACCTCGACGGCAATCCCTATGATCGCGCAGAGCGCGCCTGCACCAAGTGCCACAACCCCACCTACGCGCAGATCCCGCAGCTCGGAGAGAATCACGGCGACCCCTCGGCCGCGCACGCCGGCATCGCGGAGGCTGCCTGCGCAGGCTGCCACGGCACCGACGTCGTCACGCTCCAGGAAGTGGGCGGCTGCGACACGTGTCACGGCGCTACCGACCCGCCCGCGGGCGCGACTTGCAGCACCTGCCACGATGAC
>DATHUB010000301.1:0-8922 GCA_035462695.1 Coriobacteriia bacterium
GGCGCATCGATCGTCGGCGCCAGCACTGTCGCGTCACAGGAGCCGCAGCGGAAGGAGAACGGACGCCGGGCCAAGATGTCGCCGTCCGCCAGGTGGTGCTCTACGTTGCGCGCTTCACTCATGACCGGGATTACCGGCGACAAGCCCAGTCCGTCAAGGTGTCCCACAGCTCCATCACCATGAACTGCGCGTAGCGGAAACTGACTTCTGTGCTTCGAAGGCCTCGAGCGCTCCGTCCGCCGGGAGCCGCTTCGCCGGGTCCACGAGTGCGTGTTCGCCGTTCTCGCGCTGGAAAGCGAGCCGGTCGATGCGCGCCTATGATGCGCAACTGCCGGACCGGGAACTGCCAGTGATGCTGGTCAAGGCTCGGGTTGCGCGTGGCTGGACCCAAGGACAGCTGGCGGAGAAGCTCGGCGTGCCCGAGGAGCAGGTGCATCGCTGGGAGCGACAGGACTACCACGGCGTCACTCTGGAGAGCCTATCGAACGCCGCTGACGCCCTTGGCGTGAAGGTGCAAGGACACTTCGCGACTGCATCCAAATGAATGAGGCCGAATGCCGCTCGGCTTTGCCTGTGATGCGTGATTGCTGTGACCGCGGACGATGGCGCTCTCCTTCTCGACACCTGGGAAGGAGGCCACCGTTGAGGTCACTGGCGTCGATGATCAGGTGCGCAGCGACACGCCCTCTTCTTGGATGCGGCGCGCAACATCCTCATTGGCGAAGCGCACATTCACTAGGTCGACATCGCGATCCAGGATCGTCTCGAGCTGCTCGCGGATGCTGAGCAGATCGGTGATCCGCAGCGACCGGCCCGGTGCCGGCTCAAGGGCGATGTCGACGTCGGAGTCGTGGCGGAAATCCTCGCGGACAGCTGAACCGAAGGCCGTCAGGCCGGCCAGTCCGTGCTTGGCGGCCAGCGATTGAAGCACCCGCCTCGAGAGTCGCGGAAGCGATGGGTGCAGCTGGCCGAGTGGCTGAGCGTCGAAGGAGCCACAACATGCTTACTCGAAGTATCACCATAGGGCCGTGAAGTCGCTCAGGGGCATGGCTTCGATGGTATCCGCGCCCGTCCGCGCGCGTGGCACCGTTTAGACTCACGGCGAGTCGCGCGGTTCGTTTCACCCGTCCGCCTCTCACGAAGCACCATGGGCTCGTCAAGTTCGCGTGTTGCCACCCCACCGTATGACTGACTGGTGAAAATCAACCTCCGCCACGCTCGGAACCCGGCCGGATCGGCTCGCGTCCCGCGAGAACTGGCTCGCCAGCAGCGAAAATCCCCTGGATCACGCCAGTTTTCGGGCCGCTGCCAGTCGTCAGCCGACTCGATCGGGCACTGGGGGTCCCGAACGTGAGTCACCCTCAAGACGTGACCACAGAGGAAGACGCGCCAAGTTCCGCTGATCGAAATGCGGGCTACTTGGTCTGCGCACGATGAGCCGGGCTTCGGGATCTCACGCTGCGCTCGTGACCTGAGCCATTGACAGGCCCCCCAATTGGCGGAGTGTTCTGCACAAGAACCGGCGAGAAGTGGCCCTGGCCACTGCCGCTCTCGGGCGGCTGGCCGGCTCACTTCATGCCCGCGATCCGGGTTCGCACAATGAGAACACCGAGAGAAGGCTTCACACATGACCCGCCCCACCGACTACACCCGCCTGTTCCGGGAGACCGCTGACGCCGCACTGCGGTGCGGCACAGAGAAGGACCCGTCCCGCATACCCGACCTCGTGCGGATCATCAGCGCCAACTTCGACGCGCTCGGCGCGCGCGCCGTCTCGGTCATCGCCAACGACCTCGAGCGCTCGCTCTACGACACCGGCACGGAGGCGCTGCGTTCGTATCCTGCGCTCGCGACCCTGCGGGACCGAGCGATTGCCGCCCGGGACGCGGGCGAGGATCCGCGCGCGCGAGCCACGCTCTCGTCGCACGACGTGCGCGTACTCCTGCTCGCGCTGGTGACCTACTCGATCGGACGGCAGACCTACATCGTCGCATCGACCTGCGGCCACGTCCGCTCCTACGGCCACGTGCTGACGTCGAAAGACCGCCAGGCCGTCATCGCCGAGATCGACGCGCACGGTCGGCGGTGGGGAACGATTGGCGCCGACTTCGACGATCGGGAGTGGCGCCACCTCCAGGTCTTCCTGGCGACTGCGGCCTGACGCCCGGCGGCGGTCTAAGCCGGCAAGTAGCCCCGCATTTCGATCAGCGGGCCAAGTTCTGCTTGACGAATGTCCTGCGGCTGCCACATTTCGCAGGTAGGCGCGTCTACGTCGTCGCCCGGCTGCTCCTGTCCGCGCGCCGGACGCGCTGATGGACTACGCCGCGGCCTGGCTCCTCTGGAGCCGCCGCGGCTTCTTCTTGCGCCGGCGCGCGTTGGCGCACTTCCCGCAGTTGCTCATCATCGAAGTCCGGCTGCTGATCCGGGCTCGATAGACATGGGTCTTGTAGGTCGGACATTGCCACCAGGCTTCGTGGTGTGAACCAAAAGTGAACTGCTCGGGCCGGCGCTCGCCGTTGCGGGTCGGGTGCCACTCGACCGCCAGGTCCGGGTGCGTGGACGCGAACGACTGACTGACTGCGACCTTGCGGCCGGTACAGAACGGACAGCGCACGCCGCGCAGCGTCCGTGATCTGACCTGCGCCTGCCACTCGTGATCGGGCGCTGCATCGCACGTCCACCACAGGCTCTTGCCCGTGCCTGCCTCGATCGTCCTGGGGTCGATGCCGAGGTTCTTGGTGGTGTGCCACTCGGCCATCAGCCACGGGAAGTCGCTGACATGGAGTCCGGCCACGCTCTTGTGGAGCTTGATGGGTCGTGGCAGCCCGCGCGGTCGCGGCGGCAGGCCGAGCGCAGCGCGCTTGCGGTCGTAGTCGGCGAGGCTGCGCCGATAGCGAGCGGCCTTGGCCGGCCTCACGCGACAGACCCCACTCGGACGACACCGCAAGCGCCGACACGCCGTTCTTCGCGTTGGTGATCCGCCGCTCACCGCAGGCAGAGCGGCGGGCCCCAGGCCCCCACGGGGGCGATGCGGTATCAGAGATCGAAGTGGGCGCGCTCCTCGGCGTCGAGATCGTCGTTACGCGCCATGACTCTTGACGGCGCTGACTGCACGCTCAACGATCAGCGCTCTGATGAAAGAGGGCGCCTGATGGAACAGATGACAGGATCAAGCAGCCCGCCCAAGACAAGCACCATCGTCATAGCGCTTGTCGCCGGCTTCGTGGCGCTCGTGCTGCTGTTCCCGGGGAGCGGGATCGACCGTCAGCCTCCCGAGTGCTACTCGGTGTTCGGGTACGTCGTGGCGTGCGAGGCATGGGTGGCCTGGGTCGTGGCAGCAGCGGTCGCCGGAGTCGTTGGCTTCGGGCTCTCGCTGCGGGACCGCCGCCGATAACGCACAGCCAGGCGGTCAACCGAGCCCGGTCGACACGCGGCGCATCGCCGCCACGCCGAAGAAGTTGCGGACGAAAGGTGCGCGGATACGGAGCCGACGCCCTGCATCCGACCCCTCGCGAAGCTGTTGACCTATACGTGCGGTCGACGAAGCTGCCGCATGACGACCCGACTGGACATTGCTGAGGTTACGGGCCCAGATGGACCTGTAGCGCAACTGCGCAAGGTCCTGGTGGTGCTGCGCCCCTCTTGGCATGCGTCATTCTTGTCTGGTGCGAACCCGTCGCTCCGCTTCGAGATCCGCGAGACCGAAGAGCCGAATGTTTGTACAGGCAGAGTTGCCGGGGTCGACAACGATGTCCATCTGATCGAGATCGCCATCTCAGATCCGGCGCCACTGGACCAACTCCGTCATTGCGTCGCACACGAGCTTGGTCACGTACTGATCAACACGTGGACCCGGGACAGTGAGCTCACTCGTGGCCCTGCCGGTGAGTACGCCGCAGAGCGGATCGGTTGGCAAATCCTGCGCGACGCCGGACTCCAGCCACACACCGACGTCTTCGTCTCGCCAGAGCGCTACAACCAGCTGGCATGGCTGCCCGTCCTTGCTCGGATCATCGACGAGCTGCGCAGCTCTCCTTGGCGCCCGGGTGACGACGACACCCCGCACCTGCGAGCGCAGAGCCGCCTCTTCCGCGCCGGTTGGACGCTGTGCCGCGCCGAAGCGTACCGTCGCGGACAGCACGATGCTGGCGTTGAGGTGCCGGACGAGGCCAACATCCCCGATCGGCTGGGCCAGGAATTGGACCGAGTCTTTGCCTCGCTCGAGGTCAATCCCTTCCCGGCGGCGATCACACCCCAGTCGATGCACGGGTTTTTGTCGCAGAACACGCCGGCGATCATGGCGCGTCAACTCGACTTTGTGATCGACCTTCCGGCCGTGGTCGACGCCGTGAGCGCCGACGAGTCGGAAGGCCGTCAGGCGGCTTAGCGGCGCGGGTCCTCCATCTCGCGACCTTCAGCCGTGTCCAGGCCGGGGTGGGATCGACCCCATTGCCCTTCGATCACCTCCTGCTGCTCGCGAGCATGGCGCTCGCGGATCCCACGCTCGTGCTCGCGTCGCGACGTCTCCATGTCATCATGAAGTTCCGCGCAGGTGGATTAGCGTAGCGACCCCATCTCGCTGCGGCTTCGGGCCTGACCCGTCGATGTTCGACGAATTGCGACCGCAGCTCGATGGCGCTTTTAGAGACCAGAGTCCAAGAACTGGCTGGCGAAGTAGCGCAAGAACATCTCGATGTTGTCGACGCTGCCCCACCACATGTCGCGGTCCGGCTCTGGGCGCAGAGCTGCTGGGTCGCTGACGAGCTGGAACACCTTGGAGACCGGTTCGCGGAATGCGTAGTCCTCGTACTTGGTCTCGAGGAACCGCTTGGACACGGCCCCTCGAAACTTCGCCGGCCCACGCACGCGCGCCAATTCGAGGGCGGGACATGGTGGTGAGTGTTCGTGCGCGAGGTACAGGCGCAGGAGCGTCTCGCCGACGTGGTGAGCCAACACCTCGCTCTCGGCCAAGACGAAGTGCTCGGCGGACTTCGCCTTGGCAGCCGCGTCCGGTTCAGGCGACCCTGGCTTGCCCGTGGCCTCACCGAACTTCACCTCGCCAAACGAACCGCCCTGGCGAATGACTGCGGCCCGAGCCTCACTTGCGCCGGCGGTTATCAGCAGGTTGTCGAAGCGCTCCTCGAAGTAATCGGCGGGTAGCGGCGTAATAGGCGCGGTTGATGGCCGGGAAGTTCTCGTCTGCGAGGTTGTGGTCGGGAGTGCGGCGCGCCATGCCGAGATGCTATCGCCAGCCCATCATGGCGTGAGGAAAATCACCTGGCAGATCGCCCGCGGTTCACCGCGGGGGTTGTTCGCTTCGATCAGAGCGACGAAGCCCCCGAAGACGCGCTACTCCCAGTTTCGACCACGCTCGAAGGGGACGTGACCCCAGTGGCGGTCCGGACCGGGGAAGCCTTTGGGTGGGTACTCGCCGTCGTAGAACCGCTGGTCGGGCGGCGGGCTCGCAGCGCCAACCGCGAGCACCCAGCCGGACACCGTGCGGCGCCAGGCGTACCAACTCTGGCCGTCGTCGGCCACCTCCATCGCGATCCCGTGCCCCTCCGGTAGCCCGCGTGCGAATGTGCCCATGAATTCGGCGACCTTCACCTTGTAGCGGCCGACGGGTTCCCTGCGGAACCACCCCATGTGGGCGCTGCTCAGGACTTCGAGCGCGCGGATCGTCTCAGCGAACTCCCGGCGGTCCAAGCGCCGACCGTCCTCGTCCGTGCCTCTATAGCCGGCGTAGCGGACAAGGCCATCGGTCTGGCGGCGCTTCTCCTCCTCGTCCCGCCGGATGCGGTCGCGCTGCTTGCCGATGACCCGCAGCTTTGCACTCAGTGATGGCGCCTCGATGAGCTGTCGACCCCAAGCGTTGCCCATGTAGGGCCGGCGGACTGTGAACCCGTAGCCAAGGAGCATGGCAAGCCGGGTGCGAACGCCTATCCCTGACTCCGTCGAGGCGACGATGCCCAGCTGGCGCTGCGCCGTGTCCCAAGCGAGGTACCACGCCCAGGCGAAGAGGAATGGAAGCGTAAAGAGTGTCAGCCACACCGGCAGCAGAAGTTCCCGCGAGGCTCTGCACCAAGTCGATGGACGCCCAGTTGTTGAAGACCCAGACACCGACGTAGGCCACTACAACAAACCCTGTGATCGCCTGCAGCCAGTGGACGACACGGCTGAAGGCGACCAGCTCCGAGCCGCCCCGGATCCGGTCCAGCTGCACTGCGCCATCTACGAGGATCAAAGCGAGCAGCCAGCCCTGCAGGGCGAACTCGCCAAAGAAGGGGAGGGTATGGAAGTTTAGGTAGAACTCGAGGAGGACCGTCATCCGCACCGCGCCGGCAGCCTGCCGCAGGAACCAACCCTCTCCTTTGGCCGCGTTCACCGCGCGGATCATGAGCACGACCCCTACGGTGAGGAACCACAGGATCGTGTCCTTCAGCAGGTCGAGGTTCCAGGCGGCGATCACTGACGCCAGCCCTACTAGGCCAGCGGTGTAGAGCCCGAGAAGGGCGAATGGGATCAGAAAGACCGGGGCCGCTAGCATCTGGACGATCCCGACGACACCATTGCGCAGCGGCCGCCAGAACGCGCCCGCGACAGCCGCCAATCCGATCCAGGCCAGACTCGCCAGTTCTCGGTCCGTCAGTCCCATCGCGCAGTTGGAGCGTGTCGGATGCGCGCCGTACTACCCACGCCAACAGGGTAGGTGGTACATCGGGCGCAGCGCCGATCAGATGACCAGACCATGCGCCGACGAGCCCCAGAAGAGTTGACTTGCGCGTTCTGAGCACGAATTTGTCACATGTGCAAATTCCATGACACGTTCGTGCAAAACGACAACATCAGCTACATCGCGGAGTCGATCGCCAAGCGGCATCCGGGGTTCGGCCGGCGGGCACACTCGATGCTCCAGCAGATGGGAGGTCCGGGATCCTCTCGTCCCGGCGTGGCGGCCTACCTCCTGGCCGAGATGCACGAGCGCCTGACCGAGCCCTGCACCTTCATCATCGACGACTGGCAGTACGTCAACGCCGTCACGGAGGTACGGGGACTCTGGAACCAGATCCTTCGCGACGCACCCGGCACCTGCCGGTTCGTCTTCGCCTCACGCGTCAAACCGAAGCTGCAGTTCGCCCGCTTCAAGACCCACGGCGGCTACGCCGAGCTCCGGACGGATGCACTCCGTTTCACCGAGCCGGAGATCGATGAGCTGTTCCGCGACATCTACCGCGACCCGCTCGACCCGAGCGAGGTCGCCGAGCTCGAGCGCCGCACCGAGGGCTGGGCGGCCTCGCTCCAGCTCGTCGAGGTCTCACTCCGCGAACGCCCGTCCCCCGAGGAGCGCAAGCAGTTCATCCAGTCGATCACCGCCACCAAGGACAGTGACCTGTTCGACTTCCTTGCCGAGGAGGTGCTCGACCAGCAGACCGATGACACCCGCAACCTCCTGCTCTCCACCTCGATCCTCCAGCAGATCACGCCGGAGGTGGCCGAGCGCCTCACCGGCCTCCACGATGGCCGGCGCGCCCTCGACGAGCTCGAGCAGCGCGGGCTGTTCACCAACCGGCTCGACGAGGAACGCTTCCGCTACCACAACCTGTTCCGCGAGTTCCTGGAGCGGCGCCTGATCGCGGAACGCTCGGAGGCGGAGGTCGTCGGCCTCCACATCCACGCCGCCTCCTACTTCGAGACGTCGGAGCAGTGGCCGGAGGCGATTCATCACTACCTTCGCGCCGGCCTGCAGCGCCAAGCGGCGCGACTGATCGCGAAGTACGGCGAGGAGGTCGTCGCCGAGGGCCGCCTCGGGCTGGTCGACGAGTGGCTCCAGCAGCTCCCCGAGGACACGATCAAGCAGAACGCGCGGCTGTCCCTGCTGTACGGCGAGACCTGCGGGATCCGCGGTGATTGGGACCGATCCCTCGAGGCGCTCGAGCGCGCCCGCACCTACTTCGCGCGCAAGGGCGACCGCCGTCTCGAGGCGCTCGCCTGCCTGAAGCTGAGCTCCGTCTACTCGAACTACGGAGAGCCGCACAAGGCGATCGAGGTCGCCGAGGAGGGCGTGGAGCTCGTCCCGGCCGATGCCGTCGCCACGCGTCTTCGCCTGGAGGGCAACATCGCGATCACGCGCACGTGGCTCACTGAGTCTCTCGAAGCCGTGGCCCTCGAGTGCCAGCGGATCGGCGAGGAGGCCTCCGCCCTGGGCCTCGATCACTTCGCTGCCATCGGACACAACAACGCAGGCGGGGTGCTCCTCAGGATGGGCCGCCTGGACCCAGCCATTCGCCACTTGGAGAAGGCGGCGAGATTCTGGTCAAACCCGCCGAATAGTCCGTTCGCAGACAACTCAGACCTAGTGGTGGCCCTGCTCGCGGATGGCCAAGTGGATCGCGCTAGGCTCATAGCCGGTGAGGCAATCCGCAGGACGGAAGCTTGGCCACGCCCGAACGCCGAGGCAGCGTACGGCCTAGCGACGCTGTTCATTGCGGAAGGACGGTTTGTGGAGGCGATTCACCTGCTCGAGTCGGCGACGTCTAACAGTTCAGTGCTAGGGGCCCTCCACGCCCTAATCAACGGTCGGCTCATTGAGGCCCTCTTCCTATCGCGACGAGAGCCAGAGATAGCCGCAGTGGCAGACGATATCGGGCGACGCGCTCCCGATCCTCGCTACCTAATGGAGACTGCCGCAGCTCGGTCGCTAGCCTCTCACGTGAGGGCTGCTTGCGGTGGGGACTGCCTCACCTACCGTGAAGAGCTCGCTGCGGCCCAGCTGCATGGCGCAACGCTGACAGCGGTCTGGGGGCGCGTGAAGATGGGATCGCTGGCGCTCGCCCACCGCGGTCGATCCAACGAGTCGTGGGCGTGGCGAGCAGTCGCAGCCGCAGAAGACGAGGGCCTTGCAGGCTCCCTCAGGGAATGGTT
>DATHUB010000302.1:0-6773 GCA_035462695.1 Coriobacteriia bacterium
CGATCGACTGCGGCAACTCCGGGACGACCGCGCGTCTTCTGATGGGCGTCTTGGCCGGCTGGCCGATCGAAGCCACGCTTGTCGGCGACGAGTCGCTCTCCGCTCGTCCCATGCGCCGGGTGACCGCACCGCTCTCGGAGATGGGTGCGGAGTTCGAGACTGATGCGGGCGGCACCTTGCCTGTGACCGTTCGGGGCTCCTCGTCGCTGAAGCCCTTCACATATGAGTCGCCTGTCGCCTCGGCGCAAGTGAAGACCGCGATCCTTCTGGCGGGCCTGCGAGCGAAGGGTGGTGTTCGCGTCAGCGAACCAGCGCCCTCACGCGACCACACCGAGCGGCTGCTCCCGGCTTTCGGCGTCAGCCTGACCACGAACGCGGCAGCGAACTCGGTCTCGCTGTGCGGGCCTCAGGTTCCGCGCCCGACCGATATCGCGGTTCCGCGGGACCCTTCGTCGGCGGCGTTCCTCGTTGCCGCAGCGCTGCTCGTTCCGGGGAGCCGGATCGTGCTTCCGGGCGTGTCGCTCAACCCCACGCGAATCGGCTTCCTGAAGGTGCTCGAGCGTATGGGGGCGGACGTCGAGATCACTAACAGCGAGGTAATGGGCACCGAACCCGTAGGCACGGTAACGGCATGCTGTACCCCTCGTCTACGCCCCACACTCGTTCAGGCACACGAGGTTCCCTCTCTCGTCGATGAGGTCCCTGTGCTGGCGTTGGTTGCAACTCAGGCGCACGGGGTCACCCGCTTCGAGGGCGTCGGTGAGCTGCGCGTCAAGGAGAGCGATCGGCTAGCTGCCGTGTCGAACGGTCTCGCCGCGCTCGGCGCAGTCGTGCGCTCCGGCGATGACTGGCTCGAGGTCGAGGGCCCTACCGATCTGCGGGGGGCAGTGCTTGATTCGCTCGGCGATCACCGGCTCGCGATGTGCTGGGCGCTTGCGGGCATCGCGGCGCTCTCTCCCGTCACGGTCCAGCGCTATGAAGCGGTGGAGGTCAGCTACCCACAGTTCGCTGACGCTCTCGCTTCGCTCGGCGCCTGACGCCACATAGTACAATTCAGGCAGTTCACACGCCTCTCGGGGAGACTTCGACTCACTCATGATCATTGCCATCGACGGCCCTGCCGGTTCCGGCAAATCCACAGTCGCGAAGCTGGTCGCTCAGCGGCTCGGCTTCCACTACCTCGACACTGGTGCGATGTATCGCGCCGTCGCTGTCTCGGCGCGGGAGCACGGGGTCGGACTCGACGACGAGGCGGGGCTGCGTGCGCTGGCGGCTCGTGAAGCGATCGCCTTCGAGCACGAGGGCGCTGAGGCCCTGCCGAGCCGCGTGCTCATCGGCGGTGCCGACGTCACTACCGCTATCCGGACCCCGTGGGCTGACGATGCCGTCTCGCGGGTAGCTCGCTTGCCGCTGGTACGCGAAGCGATGGTTTCCCAGCAACGGCATCTCGGCGGAACCGATGACGTGGTCGTCGAGGGCAGGGACATCGGCACCGTGGTCTTTCCGGATGCTGAGCTTAAGGTGTTTCTCACCGCGTCGGCCGAGGAGCGCGCTCGCCGCCGAGCGGCTCAACAGTCGGCCCAGGGTCACGTTGTCGATGAGGAGTCGGTGCAGGCCGCGATTCTGAGACGTGACCAAGCCGATTCCACCCGCAAGGCATCGCCCATGGCCGCGGCGTCCGACGCCGTCCCGGTCGACACGACCGGGCTTTCGATCGAGCAAGTGGTTGAGCGCATCGCTGAGCTCGCGGGCATGGCCAGGCAATGAAGGCTGCGGACAAACGCGGTCTACCTGTTCGCGGCGCCGACTCACCGGGGTGGGCCTTCGCTCACATCGTTCGCGGAACCGTCGGCAAGCTCCTGCTCGCCCTTTTTCGGGTGCGAGTCATTGGCGTTGAGAATGTGCCGGCCGGGGGCGCCATTCTCGCTGGCAATCACGTGAGCTACCTCGACCCGGCGCTGCTCTGGTGCGCGAGTCCCCGTCCGGCCCACTTCATGGCAAAGGTCGAACTCTGGGAGATGAAGTGGCTCGGCTGGGCGCTCGACCAGTTCTGGACGTTTCCTGTCGACCGCATGGGAGCCGATCGTCAAGCGATCGCCACCGGCACGCGTCTGCTGCAGGCAGGGGAACTCGTCGGCGTGTTTCCTGAGGGCACCCGCAAGCGCGACAAGACCGACGAGCTGGGCGAGGCCCAGGGTGGGGCTGCGTTCATGGCAATCCGAGCTGAGGTTCCTATCGTGCCCGTCGGCATCGTGGGTACCGACAGGGCATGGCCGGCCGGGAAGAAGTTGCCCCGCCTGGTCAAGGTCACCGTGCGGTTCGGTCGCTCGGTGCGACCAGAGGACTTCGAGGGCTCGCGCAAGGAGAAAGTGGCCGCTATGACCGCCGAGATCATGAAGCGCATCGATGCGGAACGCCGCGTCGGCAGGGAGGCCTGAATGCGAGTCGAGGTCGCACGCTACGCGGGGGTTTGCTACGGCGTGGAACGCGCGCTCAAACTCGCCGAGGAGGCCGCTGCACACGGTACCGAGGTGCACACACTCGGCCCGCTGATCCACAACCCGCAAGCGGTCGAGGGCCTCGAGGACAAAGGCGTGCAGGTTGCCGGTTGCCTCGACGAAGTGAGTAGCGGCACGCTCGTCATCCGCACCCATGGCGTGGCCCCCGACATCATCGCGGGTGCACTCGAGCGGGGACTCGATGTCGTCGATGCGACCTGCCCGCACGTCAGCAAGGCCCACGAGGCGGCCCAGACACTCAAGGACGCCGGCTATTCGATCGTTATCGTCGGCGAAGCGGATCACCCCGAGGTCGAGGGCATCATGGCGCACGCGGGTGGCGAAGCTTTGGTGGTCGAGTCCGCCGCCGAACTGCCTGCGACGCTCCCTTCGCGCCGGGTGGGAGTCGTCGTGCAGACGACGCAGTCGGTCGCTCGGCTGACCGAGGTCGTGGACGCACTGCTCCCACGCGTACGCGACCTGCGAGTAGTCAATACGATCTGCTCGGCGACCGGAAAGCGTCAGCAGTCCGCCGAGGAGCTCGCCGAGAGCGTAGACGTCATGGTGGTCGTGGGAGGACGCAACTCCGGAAACACCACGCGGCTGGTCGAGATATGCCACTCGGTGAACGAGCGCGTCCATCACGTTGAGACCGCCGAAGAGCTGGATCCCGCATGGTTCACGGGCGCCGAGGTCGTAGGCGTCACCGCGGGTGCATCGACGCCGGACGAGCAGATTCGCGGCGTCATCGACGCCATCGAAGCGCTGGACTAACCGATGCCTCGCGCGGACTACGCCCCTTCGTCGCAGCCACGCTCCACCGGCGGGGGAGTCATCGCCGAAGTGGATTCCGACAGCCCCGCCGACCGGGCCGGCCTTCTCGCGGGCGACGTGGTGCTCAGAGCTGACGGCGCCGAACTCCGCGACATACTCGACTGGCAATGGATCGCAGACGGCGAATCGCTCGCAATCGAGTTCGCTCGGCCAGAAGTGCCGAACGGCACGGCGAAATTGCGCCGCGACGATGCGCAGTCGTGGGGCATCCGGTTCGAAAGCGCTGTCTTCGATGGCGTCCGGACGTGTCGTAACAACTGTGCGTTTTGCTTCATGACGCAGCTGCCAAAGGGTCTTCGACCCGCCTTGTACCTGCGCGACGACGACTATCGCCTGTCGTTTCTTCAGGGCAACTTCATCACGCTGACCAACCTGACCGACGGTGATGTCGAGCGCATCGCGGAGCAGCGGCTCTCGCCGCTCTACGTCTCCTTGCATGCGATCGACCCGGATGTACGGCGCGAGCTCGTTTGCGCGAGAGAAGACCGCGCACTCGAGCGGTTCGACCAGTTGCTAGCCGAAGGCATCGACCTGCACGTCCAGATCGTCTTGGTGCCCGGTGTGAACGACGCCGAGCAACTGGAGCGCACTCTAACGTGGCTCGCTGAGAGGGAGGGAGTAGTCAGCGTCGGGATCGTGCCCCTCGGCTTCACGAAGCATCAGGGACGATTCGATTCGAGCTACAACGACCCGGATGCGGCGGCGGTTGTCATCGAGCAGGTCCAGCGATGGCAGTCCGCCATGAACGAGCGGGACGGAGTCTCTTGGGTGCATCTTGCCGATGAGTTCTATCTGAACGCCCGTGCACCGCTACCGACGGCGGAGTGGTACGACGACTACCCGCAGTACGAGAACGGTATCGGTATCGTCCGCAGCTTCGTCGATGAGGCGGCCGTGCTGCTGCCACAGCTCAGGCACGCGGTTGCGCTGATTCCTGCCGAATCCGAGTCGGTGACCATTCTCACCGGGATCATGTCGGCCTCGTCACTTCTCGAAGCCCTCACTGCCTGTGAAGCGGCCGGGCGTGTCCGCGTCATGGCGGTGCCCAACCAGTTCTTCGGAGGGAACGTATCCGTCACCGGGCTTCTGACTGGACGGGATTTGGCCGACGCACTTCACTCCGACGGCCCGCAGGGAATCTACCTCTTGCCTGATCTTCTCTTCAACGCCGATGGATTGACTTTGGACGGCCTCACCTTCGAAGAGCTGCGTGGACACAGCGGTGCGGACCTGCGTCTGGTATCCTCTGACGCCGCGGGACTGCTGTCGGGCCTTGAGAAGGTCGGGGCGGAACTCGCCTGACCGTTAGGAGTGAGGCGCACATGGCGCTTCCCATCGTGGCCGTGGTCGGCCGCCCGAACGTTGGCAAGTCCACGTTCGTAAACCGAATCACACAGCAGTCCGACGCCATCGTTCACGAGGCGCGCGGAGTGACCCGAGATCGCAGTTACCACCGCGCCGACTGGAACGGCGTCGACTTCCTTCTGATCGACACCGGCGGTATCGAGGCAGGGAATGTTGATGCGTTCCAGTCTTCGATACGCACGCAGGCCGTCATGGCAGCCGAGGAGGCCGACGTCATCGTCTTCTTGGTAGACGGTAAGGTGGGTCTCAGCGCCGATGACGAGCAGGTCGCCAAGATCCTCAAGCGGCAAGACAAGCCGGTTTTCCTCGCTGTGAACAAAGTCGACAATCCTGGATCAGAGGCCGAGACCTATGAGTTCTGGGCTCTCGGCTTGGACACACCGTGGCCTGTATCGGCCACGCATGGAAACGGAACGGGGGACCTACTCGACGAGATCGTGAAGGCGCTGCCCGAAAGTGAGCCCGAGGTCGACAGCGACGCGATCGACGTCGCAATCATCGGGCGTCCGAACGCCGGCAAGTCATCCTTGCTGAACAAGCTCGCGGGCAAGGAGCGATCGATCGTTTCCGAGGTCGCCGGCACGACGCGCGACGCGATCGACACCCTCGTCGTGCACGACGACAAGAGATACCGGCTCGTAGACACCGCCGGGATCAGACGCAAGTCCCTCATCGACGAAGACGTGGAGTACTACGGGTTTGTTCGCGCGATGCGCGCCATCGACCGGGCACATGTCGTGCTGCTCGTGATCGACTCCTCGATCGGTCTGACCGACCAGGACCAGCGCATCGCGAGGTTCGCCCAGGAACGCGGCTGCGCGATGATCGTGTTGCTGAACAAATGGGACATGCTCGAGTCCGACGATGCCAAAGAACTTCTCGTCACGAAGATCGAGGAGCGGCTCGGCTTCGTTGGGTTTGCGCCGGTCTTGCGCATCAGTGCGCTGACGGGCCGGGGCGTGCATCGCATCTGGGAGGCCGTGGACAACGTCTACTCCCACTACACGTCCGAGATCTCTACCAGCCAGTTGAACAAGCTGCTCACGGAGATGCGGGAGTTCGGGCACACCATCACCAAGGGTGGCATGACCCTGCGAATGCACTACGTAACCCAGACGCGAACGGCGCCTCCGGGCTTCACGTACTTCGCGAACCACCCAAGCATGGTCGACGACAACTTCAGACGCTACATCGAGAACCGCATGAGGGAGCGCTTCGACTTCACGGGTACGCCACTGATGCTGAAGTTCCGGAAGAAGGACTAGCACGTGCTGGCTGACCCCTTCTTTTGGGCGACCGTTGCCGGAGTCCTCGTCGTCGCTTATCTTCTCGGCGCGATACCTTGGGCGCTCATTATCGGGAAGCGGTTCTTCGGCATAGACCCGCGGGAGCACGGCTCCGGAAACTTGGGCGCCACGAACGTCTTTCGGCTTCTGGGCGTCCGCGCCGGCGCCGTGACGCTGCTTCTCGACGCGGCAAAGGGCGCGCTTGCTGTGGCGATCTCGCGCATGATCGTCTCGCCCGAGGTCTTCGGACAGACGGCGTCGGACTGGGTGGCGGTGGCGGCGATGATGGCGGCGGTTCTCGGCCATTCGTACTCGCCCTATATCCGCTTCAGGGGTGGAAAGGGCGTCGCGACCTCTGCTGGCTGCCTCTTCGTGCTCACGCCGCTGGCTACCCTCATTCTCTTCGTCGTGTTCGTTATCATCGTCGCGGCCTCGCGCATGGTTTCGCTCGGCTCGATCATCGTCGCGATCATCTACCCGCCACTGGTCCTGTGGCTCTATCCAGGTAACCTGGCGCTCGCTATCGTCATCACTGTGCTCGCCGCACTAGTCATCTGGCGACATCGCAGCAACATAATGCGAATCGCGCACGGGGAGGAACCTAAGATATCGTTGAGCCGCAGAGGCGAAGCGATCGTCGGCAAGGAAGGGAAGTAGCTCATGCGCATCTCGGTCATCGGAGCAGGCTCGTGGGGAACCGCTGTCTGCTGGCTTCTTGGAGGCAAAGGACACGACGTTCGGCTGTGGGCGCGCGAGACCGAGATTGCCGAGGGCGTCAACGCCAAGCATC